>NZ_CAXSKS010000004.1:0-257776 GCF_964238105.1 Coprococcus sp. HPP0074
TGTTTCGCTCTCTTGCGACAGCTATATTAGATTATCACATCTTTTTATCTTTGTCAACAACTTTTTTCATCTTTTTTCAAATCTTTTCTTTTGTACTTTCGTAACTTTCTCTGATTCGGTATTTTTCGACGTTTTCCGTTGTTTCTCATCTGTCTGCTCTCTTGAGCGCTCAGTTATCATACCATTCTTCGACACGAATTGTCAATAGTTTTTTTATTTTTTATTTTATTTGTACAATTCATACAATTTCCGCAGCTGCTTTTGACGCTTCTCCGTGATTTTCCATTGTTTTCTCTATCTTCTCTCATCATTGATCGATACGAAACATTATCGTGGCCACACTGTGAAAGCAGACAACATAGTTCTTCTATTGCTGTTGCTTATGATAAATGAATATATTTGTTAAGTAAACACTTTTGTAATTGTCCGCTTCCACATTTGTAAAAATAGAATCAAATATATTTTTTGAACAGTCCATGTCTGTTACAATAGCCATATAAAAATCCATGTCCCTTTTTTCGAAATCGTACAGAAATATCCTGCTCGGGATATAATTTTACTATTTCTACAGACCCCGATGTAACATAGGCAATAAAAGACACATAATGCCCTTTACTCATCGAATGTTTCATCACAATAGAAAATTCATTGTCAACAGTTTCTACAAAAAGTGAATGCTCTTCCTCAGCGGTTTCTGCTTCCTGCTTTAGAAGTGTTATTCCACAACAAGAAAAATTCCCTTCGCCTACAGCTGTTATAATGTTCCCACAAATCGGGCATACATAGAATTGTATTCTTTTTATATTTCCGGATACATTTTCATTTGTCTTCAGATCTCCGGTAAATAATTCTGTCAGTGATACATGAAGTGCTTTTGCCAACTCTTCTACTATACTGATATCCGGCAAGCCTTTTTCTGTTTCCCACTTTGAAATTGTTTTATCGCTCACATTCAGTTTTTCTGCCAATTCCTTTTGCGTGATTCCGTGTTTGATCCTTAACGTTCTTATCGTATTTCCTGTTACATAACTCATAGTAATCTCCCTTCACCTATAAGTTTATTGTATCAGTAAAATCTTTTTTTACAATCTACGCTAAGTAGAATACCTTTTTCATGAGCCCTTCAATGATTCTCCCCTCATTTATTGCAGCAACTTCTGTCAACAATATTTTGATTTTCTCAGATTAATCCGCATTTTTCAGCTGCTCGATCATGCTTTTCTTTCCCTGGAAATGATACGCAGCCTTTGGAACAAGCCACCCAAGCACCAGTAAAAACGGAAAAGTCACAAGCATTGGCCAGATTACAAACTGATATTTCATAAACCAGATCTGTGAGGTCAGTACCCGCAATATTGTCACGGACATCAACATACCGATGAGTAATGAAGATATCATTGTAAATCCTGCGTAATAAATCCCTTCCAATGTCAGCATCTTTATAATCTGTTTTTTCGTCATTCCGATTGATTCTAACATTGCCAGCTCACGGAGCCTTGTGACAATACTCGTCAGAATGGCATTGATAAAATTCAGGATACCGATCACGGCAACTACAAATGTCAAAAAACATCCAATGATTGTAAACATCCCTTTCAAACTTTCAAACTCGTTGGACCATTTTAATTTTGACTCGTAGTTCATCGTAGGCTCTGTCTTTTCCGAATAATTTTTGACGAATTGTTGAATCGCTTCTTCTCGGTCGTCTCTCACATCAAATGAATAGCTCATCAGATAGTCTTCCGATAAGTCCTTCCGAAATACTTCCGCTGTTGTATAATATGGAAATATCACAGAATAACGCGTAGATAACCCATAATAATTTTCTTTGATCACGGAGAGGATTTCTACTTCCCGCTCTTCGCCATTTGGAAAACTCAGAGTAACTTTGTCGCCCGCATGATGTACCATATCCTCTTTTCTTACCATTCCATTATCATCTGTCGACACTGCATAGATCAGATAGTTCCCCGTTGCCAGCTTTTCCTTAATCACATCAAGATCTTTCTCCCCTTCATAAACTTCCATTTTTTCAAATAGAAAATCATCTACCCCATAATACATTGTCTGATAGTTTTCTTCATTCAATTTTGTTACCGGAATTTTTTCTCCATTCCACATCCAGCAGAGTTCCCCATTTTCATTTACAGGCATATTTTTCGGAATTTTATAATCAGAAATCTTTACTCCGACCTGATCTGTTGCCGCATAGATCCGTCCACCTTTTTCAAATCCTTCCTGTTCTTCGCACGCTTCTATAAAGCTTTCCGTTAAATTTGATTCCTGAAGCTCTTCTTTTCTTGCAGAATACTCTGAATTAAAGTATTTTGCATTGGCAATCACAAAATCAGAACTGACAAAGTTCGCCAGATACTTGTCCATATCAAATGCATTTGTAAAAGTAAAAATACTGTTTAATAATACGATTGCAAGCGACAACGACACGATTACAATAACGGTCTTCCCTTTATTTCTTCCTAAATTAGAAAGTGCCATCCGACTGATTTTCCCGCCGTCTGCCGTTTTTTTCTGTTTCTTCGCCTGCCTTTTTCCTTCTGTGTAGCGCACAGCCTCCACCGGGGAAACTTTTGCCGCCAATTTCGCCGGTTTCCCTGCCGAAATGAATACTGTGACAAGTGCAAACACGGTTGCCCCAACAAAAATCCACGGATTCATAGATACTGCCGAATCACTGTTTCCCGCTATCGTATGTGATAAAAGCATTGGCACGATCGCCTTTCCTACAAAAAATCCAACAAAAAGTCCACACGGAATTCCGATGGTGGAAAGTAACAATGCCTGCCTTCGGATAATCTTTTTAATCTGCTTTCCAGTCGTTCCGATCGTCTTTAAAAGCCCGTAGAACCGTATATCTTTCATAACAGAAATCTGAAAAATGTTATAAATAATCAGATAGCCTGTCAAAACAATCAAAAATCCAACACCTGCAATCGCAGCAACTGTCATAGGGTCTCCCGAAGTACTCTCAGAAATATATGCCCAGTTTGCGTTGCTTGCGATATAGTTTTTTTCTCCCTCTTTTGTGGAGTATCCACTTTCCCTGGCTACCTTGTCCAGCTTCTCCTGTATCCCTTGGGAATTTTGAAAAACAATCTCCATTCGGATTGCGCCTACCGGAGAAGTATCCTGATCATAGGTGTACTGCAATTCCTCCTGATGTTCTGCCAGATATGCTTTGGATACAACAGTAAATCCCACATCAAGAGCCGGATCGGATCTGATCACTCCGGAAATGCGGAAGGTGCGCTCCACCGGCTCCTGCCCTTCCCGGATTTTCAGAAGCAGTGTAATCTGCTGCCCGGCTTTCGCTTTCATCCCAAGCAGCTTTAACGATGTTTCATCGACCAGTACTTCCTCCGCCTTCTCCGGCGCTTTTCCATCAATGATCTCAATGAAATGGTGTCCATAAAAGTTCTTCGGATAATACCATATTTCCATATGTCGCTTTAAAAATTCTGGATTCTCCACCGTATTCGCCACGAGTCTGTTATCCGCACTTTCTTTGACCAGTGGATGTCTGCTCAGCTTTTCATACTGCTCCTCCGTAATATTTTTGAATACTCCATGAGAATCACCACCTGCCTGACGCATGGTCTGCCGCTGAAAATTCTCTGCGGTTCCGATTCCCACTGTAAATAATGTGGTAAACAACATTGCAGTCAGTGCAATAGCGATAATGGCAATGACATTCCTTGTCCGGTTTGCCCGGAAACTTTTATACGAGATCTTATCAATAACCTTTTTGTTACGCACCTTACGCATAGAATTCACCGCCCTTTCTGCGCGCATTTCTGCCCTTGATCTTTCCATCCTCGATACGTACGATCCGGTCTGCCATCTGGGCAATCTCCTCGTTATGTGTGATCATCACAACCGTTTGTCCGAACCGGTCGCTTGTCACTTTGAGAAGACTTAACACATCCTGACTTGTAGCTGAGTCAAGATTTCCCGTTGGCTCATCGGCGAGGATGATCGCAGGCTTACTGGCAAGCGCCCGGGCAATGGCTACCCTCTGCTGCTGTCCACCGGATAACTGAGACGGAAGATTATACCTTTTCTTATCCAGTCCCAGTACATGGATCACATCCTCCACAAAGTCTTCATCGACTTCATTTCCATCCAGCTCGATCGGAAGGACGATATTTTCATAGACGTTTAGCACCGGAACAAGGTTGTAGCTCTGAAATACAAATCCAATCTTTCTTCTTCGAAAAATTGTCAGTTCTTCTGGTTTCAGTGTAGAAATATTTCTTCCATCTACAATGACCTGACCGGCTGTCGGCACATCTAAACCTCCGAGCATATGAAGCAATGTTGACTTTCCACTTCCCGACGTTCCTACGATCGATACAAATTCTCCCTGTGCTACCGCCAGATCCACACCGTCCAATGCCTTCACAAGGGTATCTCCGCTTCCATAATATTTTTTCAACTCTTTTGCCTCTAAAATTGTCATACCAACAACTCCTTTCTATTCACACAGTTTCTTTTCATCCCTAACCATTTTTTGTTCTTTCTATATAAGAAAAAGACCTTATAGAATCAGAACCCGCCCCTCTTTTCGTCATGCGGTTCCTTTCTATAAAGTCATTTTATAAAATCATTCTTACGAGAATCTTTCCAAAATCTAACAGTTTTGACAGATTTACTCTTTCTGAAGAAATATTTTAAAAATACTTCCGTTTCCTTCTTTGGATTCTACTTTGATATAGCCACCCTCGCGCTGAACGATTTCCCTGGCCAGATACAGTCCGATCCCGATGCCCTCTTCCTGCTGCACCAGGTCTGACCGGTAAAAGCGGCTGAAAATCTGTGCCCGCTCCTCTTCCCGGATTCCGATTCCCTGATCCTTGACCGCAATACAGAAATACATCTCATATGATATCCCTTCCACCTCTATCCGGCTTCCTTTCGGTGAATATTTTACTGCATTATCCAAAATATTATAGAGCGCTTCCTGCGTCCACTTCTGATCAAAGTTCGCTTTGCCCTCTATATCACCACAGATTTCTATCTGGATCTCCTTCTGCCTTGCCCTTGGCAGAATCTCCTCTGTCGCTTGACGCACAAGGCTTCCTACCCGCTGTACCGATGGACAGATTTTAAAAACATCCGACTCCAGCCGCGACATTTTCACAAGTGCCGTCGTGAGAAATTCCAGTTTTTTCGCATACGTTTCAATCTGTTCTGCCAGATATTTCTCCTGCTCTCCTTCGGTCTGCTCTTGTAAAAGTTCCGAATACAGCATGATATTTGCAAGTGGCGTCTTCATTTGATGAGAAATGTCCGAAATCATTGACTGAATATTTTCCCGCTCTGCTTTTGTCCGTTCCATCGACATACCGGACATCGTAAAATACTGTTTCCACTTTGACTCCAGCCGCGACAATTCTGTCTCATCATATGTCTCCTCCGTAAATGTTCCGTTGATTGCTTTAGTCAGCATCTCATCCAGTCTCTGAAGTGTCCTTGTTGTCCGAAAGATTCGCACACGGTTTCCCCCTTTCCCTTTTACCTTTTCTTTTTGTTTCTTCTATCTTTTTATCTCTCCCACACATAACCAAGTCCGTATACCGTTTGGATCGGATTTTTCTTTCCCGTCTGTTCCAGCTTTTTTCGCAGCCTTCCGACAGTCACCGAAAGTGCATTCTCCTCTACATACTGCGCTCCGTCACTCCAGATTCGATCCACCAGTTGCTCTCTGGTCAATGTCTGCCCCTGATGCTCAATCAAAATCCGCAGAAGCTTCTGCTCTGTCTTACTCAGCGTAACTTCCTGGCCTTCTACTGTAAAATACATTTGTTCAAATACAAACCGATACCCGTCCTTTTCATAAGTAAGACCTTTGTCCTGTGCCATCCGTGCAAGCATCCGTTCCACCCGCGCCCGCAGGATCATCAGACTGAAGGGCTTCGTAATATAGTCATCCGCCCCGAGAGAAAATCCGGTCACCTGATCGATTTCCAAATCATTTGCCGTCAGCATAATAACCGGAACTTCCGACTCTCTCCGGATCTCCTCAAGAAAGGTATATCCACTCCCATCTGGAAGATTGATATCCAGAATGATAAGAGATACTCTCTCCTCTTTCCAGATTCTTCTTGCTTCTTTAAGATTGTACGCTGAATAAAATCGATACTCCGGCGCGTGCAGGGCAAGTGTGATCCCTTGGTTTAAGCCTCTGTCATCTTCCACAATTAAAATCTTCTTCTCTGCCATACCGGCTCCCTCCTTTTCCGATTTCTCCATGTTTTCTGCTTTTTTCTCATTCAGTTCCTTTGGATGAAATGCACAAAACTTTTTCTCTGATCTCTATTATATCGAATTTCTCCTCGCAAAAACAAGTTTTTCTTATCACTCTTCTGCATTTGCTCAAGCAAATCGTTTTTATAATATTCATTATTTTCGAATAAAAATACATTTTATTCTCATCTATTAGCGCTAATTTTTAATGTCTATTAGCCTTGATTTTTAATAGGTTTTTTTCTTATTTTTTGTGAAATTTTTTCTAAAAAATTGTAAAAAAAACATTTTCATCTTCCATCAGTTGTGATACAGTAAAGAAGTTCAGTAAGATAACACTCATTAATTACAGAAGGAGATTTGTACAATGAAGAAAATTTATGAAGGAAAAACCAAAGATGTATTCAGCCTTGAGAACGGAAATGTAATGCTCAAATTCAAAGATGACTGTACTGGAAAAGACGGAGTTTTTGATCCGGGCGAAAATAGTGTTGGATTAACAATCGAAGGTATTGGCAAAGCAAATCTTGAAACATCTGTTCACTATTTTGAACTGTTAAAAGATGCAGGCATCAAGACACACTATGTAGGTGCTGATGTGGAAAATGCTACAATGGAAGTGCTCCCTGCGACAGTGTTTGGACACGGATTAGAAGTAATCTGTCGTTTAGTTGCAACAGGAAGTTTCATCCGCAGATATGGAGAATATATCGAAGACGGAACAGTTCTTGACGGTGGTTATGTAGAGTGTACATTCAAAAACGATGCTTTAGGTGATCCGCTTGTGACTGGAGAAGGTCTTGCAGCACTCGGAATCATGACACCGGAAATGTTCGAAAGCATGAAAGAGCAGACATTAAAGATCACAAAGATCGTTGCTGATGATTTAAAATCTATCGGACTTGACCTCTGGGATATCAAATTTGAGTTCGGTTACAACAACGACGAAGTAATCCTGATCGATGAGATTGCTTCCGGAAACATGCGTGTTTACAAAGATGGAAAGATTGTAGAGCCAGTAGAACTGACAAAACTGATCTTAAATAGATAATACTGAAAAGGAACTGCCTGCAGATTTGATCAAGACAATTGACCAAACACCTTCTGCAAAGCAGTTCCTTTTTTATCCATTCTTATTTTCAACGGAGCAGCCAAATACGGCTGCTCCTTCTCTTCCCTTATTCCTTAGACTGATACAATCCCCACAGATATAAAATCGGCAAAATGAAATCGATAATGGAAAATACCTGAAATCCTACCAACATTATGGACTGGATAAATGCAATCACAACGATCACAAGGTAGATGATCATGCCAATCAGACATACCTTAAAGGATTTTCCATTCAATCCAAAGATTCCGCATACAAGCATCAACAGGGAAGAAAATAATCCTTGAAGCAACGTCAACGGAGTTGCCATTGCTTTTACTGCACTCATATCTACTCCATTTACAACATCTCCCATAGACTGCAGCATAAAATAACTTCCTACGGTACCAATTGCCCCCATCACAGCAAGTACGATAAAGATAATTGATACAACTTTTAATAATTTGTTTGGTTTAAACATAGATCTCTCCTCCTTTTTCTTTTACTCTTCTGGCAAATTTCATTATGCCACAATGATTCCCTTCTGACAAATACATTTTCTTCTGTTACACTTTTAGAGCTGTCGCAGTGCATCGATCGGACTCATCTTCGCCGCCTTTCTCGCCGGATAAATGCCAAAGACAATTCCAACCCCACACGAGAAACAGGTCGTCAAAACGATTGCTGTCGGAGACAGTCTCGCAGATAATCCACCAATCTCCAGTACCGAGATTAGTCCAGACAGCCCTGCCCCGATCAAAATTCCGATGACTCCACCAATTCCAGAAATGATCGCAGACTCACACAAAAACTGTACGATAATGGATGATGTCTTCGCTCCCAGCGCCTTTCGGATTCCAATCTCTCTTGTCCGCTCTGTCACTGATACAAGCATGATGTTCATGACACCAATTCCTCCGACAACAAGGGAAATTCCTGCTACAAATGCTACAAAGGCTGTCACCATGTCAAGCACGCTTCCCATCGCTTCCGCCATGTTCATCTCCTGCTGTTTGACAAAGAGCTCCTCGCCCTCTCCCAAATGCCTTGCAGACAATGTCTGAATAGCAGATTTTGTAGCTGCATTTGCCTGGTCTCCACCATTTAAATAGATTGTCAGGCTGGAAAAATCCTCTATCTGGCTTCCCCAGTTTTCTGCTGTTGTATACGGCATCTCAAGAAATACCGGCATCTCCATACCGAACATCTTCATAGCTTCGTCATTCGCCTTCATCAATTCCTCATCAGAATCCCGGACTCCAACTATCTGGATGGTCTGCAGCACACCTTCGATCGTCGCCTCTAACTCCATTCCGATGACATCCGGTGTCCCAAACAAATACAATGCACTTGCTTTGTCAATAACGCAGACAGAATCTGCATTGAGCACATTGTCTTCGGTAAAATAATTTCCTCGGATGATCGAAGTCTGCATTGGATTCTTCTCCTCATCCGGCATTGTCAGTGTAACTGACGCATCAAACTCTCCTTTTCTCGTCGTGACTGTCCCCATCGTTGCGCCGGAAGACACTACTCCGATTGCCTTATTTCCAAGATTATCCTTTACCGCCTTCAGATCGTCCCAGCTAATAATATTTGTGTAGCTTGTAGCATCTTTATTAACAATCACAGAGACACTTTTTGTCTCGTCGGTCGCCATCACATCTGCCTTTAATCCGCTTCCGATTGACACAATTGTGATCACAGAAGAAATTCCGATAATGATTCCGAGCATCGTGAGGAAAGAACGCCCTTTGTTGGACTTGATACTGTACAATGCCATCTTAATGTATTCCAATAATTGTGCCATCGCGTACCTACCTTTCTATTTCTCCTCTGACTTCGCCACAGTTGTCGTTGTTACTTTCATCCCCTCTTCCACCGTTCCAAAAGTATCTGCAACAACTTTGTCTCCTTCTTTCAGACCTGACTTGATCTCCACCTTGCTGTTGGATGTAATTCCAAGTTCCACTGCCTTTTTCTTCACAACACCACTTTGTACTACATAGACAAAATCTCCTTCGGTCGAAGTATTTACATTTTCATTCGGAAGGTAAAGGACATCCTTTTCCTCTGCCACTGTCATTGTCAACTTTGCCGCAACCCCGATATAGATATTCTCGTCTGGATTCTGAATCTTTACATTTGCACCAATCACCGGGTTCCCTTTTGTATTTGGAACTGCAATCTTATCGATAGATTCTACAACTCCATCGTATTTATACTTTCCGATTTTTACAACCGCCTTGCTTCCAACTTCTACTTTGTCAAAATCACTTGCAGGAATTTCCAGCTTTACATTGACATCCTGATTGCTCACAAGTGTAAATAACTCTCCTCCTGCGACAGCAGTGCCGCCCTCCATCGTCTTTACATCAGAGATCACACCATCAAAATCTGCCTTGATTCCATCTCTTGCCTTTGCCATCAGTTCCTCAGAGCTGAGCACTGCCAGTTCTGCCAGATTCTCCGTGATTGCCATATTGTTGATCTGTCCCTGTGTGAGACTCGTATCCGGAATGCTTGCACTCGGTGTTTCTACAGAAATACTTGCACGAAGCTGCTCTGCCTGTGCCTGTAATGCCTGTACTTCCTGCTGTATCTGCGCATATGCTTGCTGGCTTCCGGTCTGTATCTGGGCACTGACCTGGGCAATCTGGGCATCGAGCGCTGCGTTTGCCCCTTCTTTTTCTGAAACTTCAAGAGATTTTTCATCTCTCTGTGTTTGTAATCTCTTCTTGTCTTCTTCAGATAGATTCTCGTCAGCAAGATCTATACGAATCTTTTCTATTTCCCCATACAATACAGCAATCCGCTCCAAATTTGCAGCCTTCTGTGCATTCCATTCGTCCAACTGCGGCTGAAGAGTCTGGTTCGCAGTAATTTCATCTTTCACACTCTGCTCCAGCGATGCCATCTGCTGTGATTTCGCTGAAATCTGTGATTCTACACTGGCGATCTGCTGTTCTGCCTGTGCACGGGCTGCACCAGAAGCACTTCGATCTGCCTGCTCCCTTGCGCTTTGATTTGTATTGACTGCAGACTGAAGATCCATCTGTGCTTTCTGATTGTTCTTTTCCAGATCAGACGTATCAAATGCCACAAGGAGATCTCCTGCTTTCACTGCCTGCCCGACTTTCGCACGAAGCTGGCTGACCGGCGCATTGACCGGGGAATAAAATACCTTTTTCTTCTCGCTGTCCACTGTTCCGGATACATTGTAGATTTCTTTCACATCTCCTCGTACCACTTCGACAACTTCCACAGTTCCTCCTGTCTTTTTCTCTTTTGAAGTAAATTGAGACGCAATCACTGCGACAACGACAATTCCCCCGATAACTGGAACGATCACCCAGTTCGGAAGCTTCTTCTTTTTCTTCCGGACATCTGTAGTTTCTTTGCTTCCTTCCTCTTCCTCCGACAGAACGATTATGTCTGTCTCTTCATAAATCTCTTTGTCTTTCTTTCTCACGACTATTCTCCTTGCTTCTCTTCGTTTAAATAATCCTGCTCAATTCTTCCATCTCGTATGTAGATTACTCGCTTTACCTGCTCCGCAATTTCATTATCATGCGTGATGATGATGACTGTCCTTCCTGACTTGTGAAGCCCTTCTAAAATCTGCATGATCTCTTTTGTAGATTTTGAATCCAGATTGCCGGTAGGTTCATCTGCCAGTATCACCGGAGGGCTTGCCGCGATCGCTCTCGCCACTGCGACACGTTGTTGCTGACCTCCTGACATCTCTGACGGTTTGTGTGTCATCCGCTTCTCGAGACCTACTTTGATCAGTGCCTGCTTTGCCGCGGCTCTTCGCGTCTTTCTGTCAATCCCCCGGTAGATCAACGGCAGCTCCACATTGCCAATCGCATCTAGATTTGCAATCAGATTAAACCCCTGAAAGATAAATCCAATCTCCTGATTTCTCACATCGGACAGTTCATTGTCCGTCATTCTCGAAACATCCTTTCCATGCAAAAAGTAACTTCCCGAAGTCGGTGTATCCAGACAACCGATCATATTCATCAATGTGGATTTTCCAGAGCCGGAATGACCAATGATCGCAACAAACTCTCCCTCATGGATCTCCAGGCTGACACCATCTAGCGCACGCACTTCGTTTTCACCCGGATTGTATATCTTATGCATATCTTTAATTGATATCAATGGTTCCACCTTGCCACCCCCATATTGCTATTCTGTGATATCTAAATGTACCTTTGTACTACTTAAATAATACAATTAGTATAGCACTTTTTTCCATAATTGCAATCATTTTTTTTAGAATTCCAAAATGCAAAAAGAGATGAAAGAATACATCTCTGTATTTCTTCCATCTCTTTGTATTGATTTGTCTTATGACTTTTTATTTTATGCTCTGAAATAATCCTGGATCTTATACTAACTCAAGGAGAACTTCCATTGCAGCATCACCTTTACGAAGACCAATCTTAACGATTCTTGTGTATCCACCTTTACGATCTTCGTATTTTGGTGCGATTTCGCTGAATAATTTTTCAACTAAATCTACTTCTTTTGTATTTTTCTTTCTTCCAGCAGCTTTTTCCGGAACTTCTGTCACTGGGTAGAGAACTTTTAACATTTCTCTTCTTGCATGAAGTCTTGAAGGCATATCTTTTTTGATTGTCTTTTCTACTTCATCGTAAACTGTAACTTTCTTTCCGTCTACAACTTCTTTCACTCTCTTGCCGTCTTTATCTTTACGTGCAACTTTTGCTTTTACAGTTACTTCTTCGTAATTGTCTTTTTCTTTTACTGCTAAAGCGATAAGACCTTCTGCAACTTTGCGGATTTCTTTTGCTTTTGCTTCTGTTGTAACGATCTTACCATTGTGAAGTAATGCTGTTACCTGGTTTCTGATTAATGCTTTTCTCTGGCTGCTTGTTCTGCCAAGTTTTCTATATTTTGCCATTTTTAATTTCCTCCATATTTCGGAACACACGGCTATGCACTTCGGGCTTATTAACCGGTGTCATCTAGTTATGCATCTTCGGGCTTACTAGCTAGATGCTGTTATCATTTACTCTTCTCCCGGGCTTAATTCTAATCCGAGTTCTTTTAATTTTGCAAGAACTTCCTCTAATGATTTCCGTCCGAGGTTACGAACTTTCATCATATCTTCCGGAGTTCTGTTTGTCAGTTCTTCCACTGTATTGATGCCGGCTCTCTTTAAGCAGTTGTAAGAACGAACAGAAAGCTCTAATTCATCAATGCTCATCTCTAACACTTTTTCTTTTTCATCGTCTTCTTTTTCGATCATAACTTCTGCAGCCTGAGCTACTTCTGAAAGATCGATGAATAATTTCAAGTGTTCGTTGAGAACCTTAGCAGCAAGGCTGACTGCCTCATCTGGAAGTAATGTTCCATTTGTATATACATCCAGTGTCAGTTTATCATAGTCTGTGATCTGTCCAACACGAGTATTCTCTACTGTCAGATTTACACGTTCTACCGGTGTGTAGATAGAATCAATCGGAATCACGCCGATCGGCAGTTCTTCGTTCTTGTTCTTATCTGCACTGATATAACCTCTGCCTTTTGTGATAGTAAGTTCCATGTAAAGTTTGCTGTCTGCACCGCCATTTAATGTAGCGATCACTGCATCCGGATTCATGATCTCGATATCTGGATCCACCTGAATATCAGCAGCAGTCACGACACCTTCGCCCTCGAACTCAATATAAGCAGTCTTCGGCTCATCTGTCTCGGAACTGTTCTTGATTGCCAGTGATTTCAGATTCATGATGATCTCTGTCACATCTTCCTTCACGCCCGGAATTGAACTGAACTCATGTAACACACCGTCAATCTTTACGTGGCTGATTGCAGCTCCCGGTAAAGAAGAAAGCATGATTCTTCTCAGAGAGTTACCAAGTGTTGTACCATATCCTCTTTCTAAAGGTTCTACAACAAATCTGCCATATTTTTTGTCTTCTGAAATCTCAGTAATTTCAATATTTGGTTTATTAAAATCAAACACGATAAAGTCCCTCCTTCTGGGCTATTAAACTATTGAGGGTAACTATACTCCAAATAAACTTCCCACAACATATCTATATGCCGTACACATTTTCACACGATACTCTGTCTGAATCCGCATTCCGACAAATAATATGTGATAGGATACAACTAGGGGTTCTCACAAAATGAAGCATTCAGCCAAGATATTGCCAACCGCCAATAGACGAAGACGATCTCCTGTAGAAATTTTCCATTTTGCAACACCCCTGTCTGTTGCAGCGTAATCAAACGCAAAAGGTTTAATTATTTAGAATATAATTCGACGATCAACATCTCATCTACTGGAACGTCGATTGCTTCTCTTAATGGAAGTTCTTTTACAGTTCCTTTTAAGTTTTCAGCGTCTGCTTCTAACCAATCTGGTACCATTCTTCCGCCAGTCACTTCTAAGATGTCTTTGTATCTCTGAGAACCTTTATTCTTTTCTTTAATTTCGATAACATCTCCTGCTTTTACTAAGTAAGAAGGAATGTTTACCTGTTTTCCATTTACTAATACATGCTTATGGTCAACAATCTGTCTAGCTTCTTTTCTTGTTCTTGCTAAACCTAAACGGAATACAACGTTGTCTAATCTTGATTCAAGGAGAATCATAAGGTTATCACCTGTCATTCCGTTCATTTTCTGAGCCTTTGCAAAATAGTTTCTGAAAGGTTTTTCTAAAACGCCATAGATAAATTTTGCTTTTTGTTTTTCGCGTAATTGAAGTCCGTATTCGCTCATTTTTCTATTAGCTCTTTTTAATTGTCTGTTAGATTTTTTATCAATTCCTAAATAGATTGGGTCCATACCTAATGAACGGCATCTTTTCAGAACTGGAACTCTATTTACTGCCATTTTCGTATCCTCCTAATTACACTCTTCTACGTTTTGGTGGGCGACATCCGTTATGTGGAACTGGTGTTACGTCCTTGATGCTTGTTACATCGATTCCGCATGCCTGAAGCGCACGGATTGCTGCTTCTCTACCAGAACCTGGTCCTTTTACCATAACGTCTACTGATTTCAAACCATGTACTAATGCTGCTTTTGCTGCTGTCTCAGCTGCCATCTGTGCTGCATAAGGAGTAGATTTCCTTGAACCTCTAAATCCCAGACCACCTGCACTTGCCCATGAAAGAGCATTTCCCTGAGCATCTGTTAATGTTACGATTGTATTATTAAAAGATGATTGGATATGTGCCTGTCCGCGTTCAACGTTTTTCTTGACACGTTTCTTTGTCACTTTTTTTGTAACTTTCTTAGCCATTTAAACTAACCTACTTTCTACGAATTCTTATTATTTCTTCTTGTTTGCTACTGTTCTCTTAGGACCTTTTCTTGTTCTGGCATTTGTCTTTGTCTTCTGACCACGTACCGGAAGTCCTCTTCTGTGACGGATTCCTCTATAGCATCCGATTTCCTGTAATCTCTTGATGTTAAGAGCGATCTCTCTTCTAAGATCACCTTCTACTAACTGAGTTTCATCGATTACAGCACTGATTTTCTTTACTTCTTCGTCAGTTAAATCTCTGACACGAGTATCAGGATTTACTCCTGCCTCTTCTAAGATACGATTAGAGCTTACTCTACCGATTCCGTAGATGTAAGTTAATCCGATTTCTACACGTTTGTCTCTTGGTAAGTCTACACCAGCAATACGAGCCATGTGATTTTCCTCCATTTTGAATCTTGGTCAGCAAGAAGTATGCATAGCCCCTGGGTTACAGGTCTGAAATGTAGTATACACCCTCTTCTGCCGTAGTTTATATTGTCTCAAATTGGGACGCCGGGATCTTCATCCTTCTTCACTGCGTCCAGCCACAGTTTCCTGTGACCTTTCTGGCCGGAGCCAGTATTATAAGCAATATACAATCGGTATGTTCTTGTATATTTTAATAACACCACACACCCTGGTGTGTCATGTTACAGCCGCCTAAATAAATCTTTGTGCTTTACGCACAAATTCGACAACGACGCTTATTATCCTTGTCTTTGTTTGTGTTTCGGATTTTCACAGATTACTCTGATGCTTCCTTTTCTTTTAATGATTTTGCATTTTTCGCAAATTGGTTTAACTGATGATCTAACCTTCACGTCAAATCCTCCTTTCATCCACTGCTCTGCCTATATTTACCCACTATTCTGCAAAATAATCACAGAACAGTTCGCCTAATATTATAGCATTATAATTTTAATAAAGTCAATAGTTTTTTACTTATCTCTCCAAATAATTCTACCTTTTGACAAATCATACGGTGATAACTCTAAGGTTACTTTATCTCCCGGAAGAATTTTGATAAAATTCATACGCAGCTTTCCGCTGATATGTGCAAGTACCTGATGTCCATTTTCTAATTCTACCTGAAACATCGCATTTGGTAACTTCTCTACTACTGTTCCTTCAATTTCAATCACGTCAGCTTTTGACATTTTTTACACCCTCCTAATGATTCACGTTCTTTTCCTTATATAATTTCAGTATCCGTTTTACTGCCACATCGTCTGCGGCCTGTATCTCGTATCGTTCTGTAATGATCTGTACATGCTTCCTTTTCTTTTTTTTAGGTTTGTCACATGTACGATTCTCTCCATTTACAAGATACACATCGTTTTCATCCATATCTTTGATGATATAAATCTGCCCTTTGTCATGCCCGGCTTTTGATCTTGCGAGCATTCCTGTTTCTAATTCCTTCATATTCTGTCCTCTTACTTCAATAAGGTTAAAAGTACCGGTTCGTCTTTTGTGATCAACACCGTATTTTCGTAATGTGCAGATAAGGAACCATCTCTTGTCACGACTGTCCAGTCATCATCCAGCCAGTCGACCTCATGCGTACCGATGTTGATCATCGGTTCGATCGCCAGTGTCATTCCAGCGCGCAGTTTCGGTCCTCTTCTTCCCTGTGCAAAGTTTGGTATCTCAGGTGATTCATGCAGGTGAGTACCGATTCCATGTCCGCATAATTCTCTTACGACACCATATCCTCTCTCCTCCGCATATCTTCCGATTGCTGCTGAAATTTCAAATAAATGCATTCCCTCTCGGGCAAATTTGATTCCTTCAAAGAAAGATTCCCTTGTCACCTTGATCAGATCAGCTGCTTCCTTGCTGATTTCGCCGACCGCATGTGTCCTTGCAGCATCCGAATGATATCCTTTGTAGATCACTCCTGCATCGAGACTGACAATATCTCCTTCTTTTATGATCCTGTTCTTCGACGGAATCCCATGTACCACTTCGTCATTGACTGATACACAGATGGACGCCGGATATCCATTATAATTGAGAAATGACGGAATGCATCCATAACTTCTGATCACTTCCTCACCGATCTTATCAATGTCAAGTGTCGTCATCCCCGGGTGCAATGCCTTCTCAAGTTCCTCATGTACGGCTGCGAGAATCCTTCCCGCCTCTGTCATCAGTTCGATTTCTCTTGCCGATTTCATTGTAATTGGCATATGCTTACGCTCCTAAAATCTCAACGATCGCCGCAAATACAGCTTCCATATCCACTGTTCCGTCGACCTCTTTTAATACATGCTTCTCTGTGTAGTAATGGATCAAAGGCTGTGTCTGCTCATGGTAAACACCAAGACGTTTTAAAACTGTCTCTGGCTGATCGTCCTCTCTTAAGATCAAATCTGCACCACAGACATCACATACATTCTCCACCTTTGTCGGTGCATATTCTACATGATAAGTGGCACCGCAGCCTACACATGCTCTTCTTCCTGACATTCGATTTACAATGTTTTCATCTGGTACTTCTACATTGATCGCATAGTCCACTTTCTGTCCAAGTGCTTCCAATGCACGGTCAAGCGCTTCTGCCTGCGGAATTGTTCTCGGGAATCCATCAAGTACATATCCATTTTTGCAGTCTTCCTGATTCACTCGATCCACAACCAGATTTACTACAAGCTCATCCGGAACAAGAAGTCCCTGATCCATATATGTCTTTGCCTGTTTTCCCAGTTCTGTCCCGTTTTTAATATTCGCTCTGAAAATATCTCCTGTGGAAATATGTGGGATCTGATATTTTGCAGCAATTTTTTTTGCCTGTGTTCCTTTGCCTGCCCCCGGCGCACCTAGCATAATAATTTTCATGGCATTTTCCTCCAAACGCGACGATATGTCCGTATAGTATTTTAGTGTTCTGAAAAAATTCAGAACACTAATTGATTACTTATTTAAAAAACCTTTATAATTTCGTACAAGCAGCTGGGATTCAATCTGTTTGATCGTCTCCAGTACAACACCTACGATAATGATCAGAGATGTTCCGCCGAAGGAAACATTTGCTCCGAGCCAGCCATTGAATACGAAAGGAATTACCTGTACAATGATCAGTCCTACTGCTCCGATAAAGATGATATAATTCAGGATCTTTGTCAGATAGTCTGCTGTCGGTTTTCCCGGACGGATACCCGGAATGAACCCACCGCTCTTTTTCATATTGTTTGCAATCTCTAACGGATTAAATGTAATAGATGTATAGAAATATGCAAAGAAAACAGTCAGGACAATATATAAGATCAGTCCCCAGGAATATTTTAATTGCTCTGGATTACACCAGTTATTAGAACTTAATCCTTTCAGAATCTCACTTCCGATTCCCTTTCCGTTTCCCTTTCCTAAGAAAGAAGCGATCACGACCGGGAATTGCATCAGAGAAGATGCAAAAATAACAGGAACAACACCTGCTGTATTTACTTTCAATGGGATAAATGAAGACTGTCCTCCTACACTTCTTCTTCCCTGGATTCTCTGGGAATACTGAACAGCGATCTTTCTCTGTCCATCTTGAAGAATAATAACAAAGACAACTACTACAAGTATAATTGCAAGTATAATAACAGCTGCGAGTCCTGCGGAAGCAAGGCTCTTGCCTTTCATGAACTGATTATACAGTGTCACAAAGTCATCCGGTACTCTTGAAATGATATTGATCAGAAGTACGATGGAAATACCATTTCCCACACCCTTCTCATTAATCCGCTCACCGATCCACATAAGGAACGCAGAACCGGCTGTGAGTGTCACTACTACTACTGCAGCATTTACAAAATTAAAATCAACAAGAAGTCCCTGACGTCCAAATCCAACAGCCATTGCTGTAGATTCAATCAGTGCAAGAGCTACTGTCACATAACGAGTAATCGCTGCGATCTTCTTTCTTCCATCTTCTCCATCTTTCTGCATTTCCTCTAATTTTGGAATTGCAATTGTGAGAAGCTGCATAATGATAGAAGATGTAATGTATGGAGTGATGCTCAGCGCGAATACTGACATCTGTGTGAAAGAACCGCCAGTGAAAGCGTTAAAAAAGTTAAACGCTTCCCCTGTCTGACTTTCAAAAAAATTCTGAATATAAGTTGGATCAACACCCGGTGTCGGCAATTGTGAACCTATTCGAATCACAACAAGCATCATAAATGTATAGAAAATCTTTTTTCTAATATCTGCCACTTGAAATGCTTTCCGAAATGTTTTTAGCATTAGATCACCTCTGCTTTTCCACCGAGAGCCTCAATTTTTGCTGCAGCGCTTGCGCTGAAAGCGTTTGCCTGAACAGTAAGTTTCTTTGTAAGTTCACCGTTTCCAAGAATCTTAACACCATCTCTAGGATTCTTAACAATTCCTGCTTCGATTAATGTCTCAACTGAAACAACTGAATCATTTTCAAATACTTCTAATGCGCTCAGATTAATACCAACGATTTCTTTAGAGTTTCTGCATGTGAAACCTCTCTTTGGTATTCTTCTGTATAATGGCATCTGTCCACCTTCAAAACCTGGTCTTGTAGCGCCTGAACGTGCTTTCTGACCTTTATGTCCTTTACCAGCAGTTTTGCCATTTCCTGACCCATGTCCGCGGCCTCTTCTGAAATTATCACTATGTTTTGACCCATCAGCAGGTCTTAAGCTTGATAAGTTCATCGTGACACCTCCTTGTCTATAATTATGCTTCTTCTACTTTCACTAAATGTCTAACTTGCTGAACCATTCCTCTTGTTGCAGCGTTGTCCGGTAATTCAACTGTTTTGTTCAGTTTCTTTAAACCTAAAGCTTCCACTGTCTTTTTGTGTTTTGGAACAGCACCGATTGTAGATTTTACTAATGTAACTTTTAAATTTGCCATGTTCAATCTCCTCCTTAGCCTAAAATCTCTTCAACAGATTTTCCGCGAAGTTTAGCTACTTCTTCTGGAGTTTTAATCTGACTTAATCCCTCGATCGTAGCAAGTACTACGTTCTGTTTGTTGTTAGATCCTAAAGATTTTGTACGGATATTTTTGATACCTGCAAGCTCGATAACCGCACGTGCCGGACCTCCGGCGATAACTCCAGTACCGTCTGGAGCTTTTTTAAGTAATACAGAAGCACTTCCGAATTTACCAATTAAATCGTGTGTAATACTTCCATTCTCATCTAATGAAACAGAAATAAGTTTTTTTGCTGCATCTTCTTTTCCTTTGCGGATTGCTTCCGGAATTTCAGCAGCTTTTCCTAAACCAGCACCAACATGGCCATTTCCATCACCAACAACTACTAAAGCTGTGAATCTGAAGTTACGACCACCTTTAACAACTTTTGTTACTCGTTTGATTGATACCACTTTTTCTGTTAGTTCTAATTGACTAGCATCAATGCGATTTTGTTTCATTGTGTTCCTCCTCCTAGAATTCTAATCCAGCTTCTCTAGCTGCATCAGCTAATGCTTTGATTTTTCCCTGGTATATAAATCCGCCTCTGTCAAAGACAACAGTGTTAATACCTTTTTCGATTGCTCTCTTTGCAATCACTGTTCCTAAATATGCTGCTGCATCAACGTTGTTAGTTTTTTCTAATTCTGCTTTTACTTCTTTCTGAAGAGTAGATGCAGATACCAGAGTCTTTCCAACTGTATCGTCAATAATTTGAGCATACATATGATTATTACTTCTGAACACAGCTAAACGTGGTCTTTCAGCTGTACCGCTGAAACGGTTACGCAGTCTTCTATGTTTGTTTACGCGAACTTCGCTTCTTGATTTTTTACTAACCATTTTCACACTCTCCTTAATTATTTTTTACCAGTCTTACCAACTTTACGTCTGATAACTTCATCAGCATATTTAATACCTTTACCTTTGTAAGGTTCCGGTCTTCTCTTATCTCTGATTTCAGCTGCGTATTGGCCTACTTTTTCTTTATCGATACCTTTTACAGTAATTTTGTTCTGTCCGTCAAGTACTGTTTCAACACCTTCTGGATCGATCATTTCTACTGGGTGAGAGTATCCTAAACTTAATGTTAATTTGTTTCCTGATTTTGCGGCTTTGTAACCAACACCATTTACTTCAAGAACTTTTTCGTATCCCTGAGTAACACCAACTACCATGTTGTTGATGAGTGTTCTTGTAAGACCGTGTAACGCTTTCATTCTCTTTAAGTCGCTTGGTCTTGTTACTACGATTTCTTCGCCTTCTTTTTTGATTTCCATCTCTGTTGGAAGCTCTCTTACAAGAGTTCCTTTAGGACCTGTTACAGTCACTTTGTTGTTCTCAGCGATTTCCACAGTTACACCTGCTGGAATTGCTACTGGCAGTCTTCCGATACGTGACATACCTTTACCTCCTACACTTAAATTTTCGGAGAAGCAATCTATGCTTCTCTGTTTTCAGTTGCATTTGCCGATTACCAAACGAAGCAGAGTACCTCTCCACCAACATTCAGTTTTCTAGCTTCTTTATCAGTAACTACACCATGATTTGTAGAAATGATAGCTGTTCCAAGTCCGCCTAATACTCTAGGAAGATCTTCTTTGTTTGCATATACACGAAGACCTGGCTTAGAGATTCTCTTAAGACCTGTGATAACTTTTTCATTCTTATCTGCACCATATTTTAATGTGATGCGGATTGTCTTGAAGTTACCATCTTCGATTACGTCATATTTTGCAATGTATCCTTCGTTGAAAAGGATTTCTGCGATAGCAAGTTTCATTTTAGATGCCGGAACATCTACTGTATCATGTTTTGCAGTGTTTGCATTACGGATTCTTGTAAGCATATCTGCGATTGGATCACTCATAGTCATTTGAAGTTGCCTCCTATTTTTTCATTCTTCATTTACTTGTTACATCCTTCAGATGCAGCCGGAAAATCCGACCGCTTCTACTACGGATATCCTGTTTGCTCTTTCTATTTTGTGGCTTACCAGGAAGCTTTCTTTACTCCCGGGATCTGTCCTTTGTATGCTAATTCACGGAAACATACTCTGCAGATTCCGTATTTTCTTAAATATGCATGTGGACGACCACAGATTCTACAACGATTGTACTCTCTAGTAGAGAATTTTTGTTTACGTTGTTGTTTAATTTTCATAGATGTTTTTGCCATGAAATATTTCCTCCCTACTATTTTGTAAATGGCATATTGAATAATTTCAATAATTCGCGAGCTTCTTCGTCAGTCTTAGCTGTTGTAACAAAGATAACGTCCATACCTCTTACTTTATCTACTTTATCGTATTCGATTTCCGGGAAGATTAATTGTTCTTTGATACCAAGAGCATAGTTACCTCTTCCATCAAATGCGTTCGGATTTACTCCTCTGAAGTCACGTACACGAGGTAATGCTAAGTTGATCAGACGATCTGCAAACTCATACATTTTTTCTCCTCTTAAAGTAACTTTACATCCGATAGCCATTCCTTCTCTTAATTTGAAGTTCGCTACAGATTTTTTTGCTTTTGTGAGAACTGCTTTCTGTCCTGAGATTTTCTCAAGATCAGCTACTGCTGATTCTAACACTTTCGCATTGTCTTTTGCTTCGCCAACACCCATGTTGATAACGATCTTATCAAGTTTTGGCACTTCCATAATATTTTTGTATCCAAATTTCTTAATCATAGCATCTACGATTTCGTTTTGGTATTGTTCTTTCAGTCTACTCAAAGTTCTGGTCCTCCTTTCCCGAATTAGTTCTTCTTATCAACGATCACTTCGCCTGTTGATTTTGCTACACGCACTTTTTTGTCTCCGTCCATCTTGAACCCGATTCTTGTAGGTTTTCCGTTGTGGACATACATTACGTTAGAAATATCAATAGGACCTTCTTGGTGAACGATACCGCCATTCTGATTAGCAGCACTTGGTTTTGTGTGCTTTGTCAGCATATTGATACCTTCAACTAATACTGTTCCGTCTTTTTTGTTGACAGCAATTACTTTGCCTTCTTTATCTTTATCTTTTCCAGCGATCACTTTTACAGTATCACCTTTTTTGATTTTCATAGTTGACATTCCGGTACCTCCTTATAATACTTCTGGAGCTAATGAAACAATTTTCATAAACTGTTTCTCACGAAGCTCTCTCGCTACTGGTCCAAAAATACGAGTTCCTCTTGGGTTTTTGTCATCTTTAATAATTACAGCAGCATTTTCATCAAATCTGATATAAGAACCGTCTTTACGACGAGCACCTTTTACTGTACGTACAACTACGGCTTTCACTACATCGCCTTTTTTAACAACACCACCTGGTGTTGCATCTTTAACGCTGGCAACAATCACATCACCAATGCTGGCATATCTTCTAGTAGAACCACCTAACACGCGGATGCAGAGTAATTCTTTAGCACCTGTGTTGTCTGCTACTTTAAGTCTACTTTCTTGTTGTATCATGCCGGTAAACCTCCTTCATAATTCTAAAGCAAATTATTTTGCTTTTTCCATAATTTCTACAAGTCTCCATCTCTTATCTTTTGATAAAGGTCTTGTTTCCATAACTTTTACGATATCGCCCATTCCGCATTCGTTGTTTTCATCATGAGCTTTTAATTTATATGTTCTCTTTACGATTTTGTTGTACAGAGGGTGTTTTACGTGATCCTCTACTGCAACTACGATAGTTTTATCCATCTTGTCACTTACAACTTTACCTGTACGAGTTTTTCTTAAATTTCTTTCCACAGTTTCTACTCCTTTCCGAAGTTCCTGAAGCTATATTCTATGAATATTACTCAGCTTTTGCCATTTCTGTAATTACAGTCTGGATTCTGGCAATATTTTTTCTTACTTCTTTAATTCTGCTTGTGTTGTCTAATTGATTTGTTGCGTTCTGGAATCTTAAGTTGAAAAGTTCCTTTTTAGCAGCTACTAATTCTTCATTCAATTCTGCAGCTGATTTTGCCTTTAAATCTTCTACAAATTTATTAATTTTCACTGTTATCACCGCCTTCTAATTCTTCGCGAGAAACAATCTTACATTTACAAGGTAATTTGTGCATTGCAAGACGTAATGCTTCACGAGCTACTTCTTCAGGTACTCCTGAAAGTTCAAACATTACACGTCCTGGTTTTACAACTGCTACCCAGTATTCCAGAGTTCCTTTACCAGAACCCATACGTGTTTCAGCTGGTTTTGTAGTTACAGGTTTGTCCGGGAATATTTTGATCCAAACTTTACCACCACGTTTGATGTAACGTGTCATAGCGATACGGGCTGCTTCGATCTGATTTGAACGGATCCAGCATGGTTCCATTGCAACAATACCATATTCACCGTTTGTGATTTTATTTCCACGTAAAGCTTTTCCTTTCATAGAACCACGGAATTGTTTACGACGTTTTACTCTTTTAGGCATTAACATAATTATTTATCGCTCCCTTCCTTAGTCTCTTTTGTTGGAAGAACTTCGCCTTTGTAGATCCATACTTTAACACCAACTTTTCCATAAGTTGTGTCAGCTTCAGCGAATCCATAGTCGATGTCTGCTCTTAATGTCTGAAGCGGGATTGTTCCTTCGCTGTAAAATTCTGTACGAGCCATATCTGCTCCACCTAAACGTCCTGATACAGAAGTTTTTACACCAAGTGCTCCTGCTTTCATTGTTCTTGACATACAAGATTTCATTGCACGTCTGAAAGAAATACGGTTCTCTAACTGTAATGCAATGTTCTCAGCTACTAACTGAGCATCTTTGTCTGGTCTTTTGATTTCTTTGATATCTACAACTAATTTCTTATCTGTAAATTTAGCTAATTCAGCTTTTACTTTCTCGATCTCAGCTCCACCTTTACCGATTACTACACCTGGTTTTGCTGTATAGATGATGATTTTCACGCGGTCAGATGCTCTTTCGATCTCAATCTTAGAAACTCCTGCGCTATATAATTTCTTTTTCAGAAATGTTCTGATTTTATGGTCTTCTACTAAATAATCTGCAAATTTGTCTTCTGCATACCATTTAGAGTCCCAATCTTTGATAACACCGACTCTTAAGCCATGAGGATTAACTTTCTGTCCCATGATTGCCCTCCTTATCTTTCATTCAGCACAAGTGTAATGTGGCTCATTCTCTTCTCGATTCTGTAAGCTCTTCCCTGTGCTCTCGGTCTAATTCTCTTCATTGTTGGTCCCTTGTTTGCATAACATTCTTCAATGTAAAGGTTCTCAACATTCATACCGTTGTTGTTCTCAGCATTTGCGATTGCTGATTCTAATAATTTCTTTATTAAACTAGAAGCGTATCTTGGATTGTAAGTTAAAATACCAAGTGCTGTCTGTACATCCTTACCTCTGATGGCATCTAATACGAAACATGCTTTCTGAACTGAAACTCTAGCGTAAGATAACTTAGCTGACGGTCTAGTGTCTTTGTTTGCATTTCTCTCTCTTTTGATTTGGGATCTATGTCCTTTAGCCATGGATGAATCCTCCTTTCATAATTAAGCCCTCCCCAAGGGTACTATGTACCCAAAGGGTGTTGTTTTATTCATCTCTATTAACGAACTCTTGATTTCTTTTCGTCTTTTCCATGTCCTCTGTATGTTCTTGTTGCAACGAACTCTCCGAGTTTGTGTCCAACCATATCTTCTGTTACATATACAGGTACATGTTTTCTTCCGTCATGAACGGCGATTGTATGTCCAACCATCTGTGGGAAGATTGTAGAGCGACGTGACCATGTTTTGATCACTGATTTGTCGCCTGCTTCATTCATAGCTTTTACTTTTTTAAGTAAGCTTTCGTCCGCGAATGGTCCTTTTTTAAGTGAGCGAGCCATAGGTTCTAACCTCCTTGTAAACTATTTATTTGATACCTTTACCATCTCTTCTTCTAACGATTAACTTGTTAGAATGTTTGTTTTTCTTTCTTGTCTTAAGACCAAGTGCTGGTTTACCCCAAGGTGTACATGGACCTGGACGACCAATACCAGTCTTACCTTCACCACCACCGTGTGGATGGTCGTTAGGGTTCATAACAGAACCACGAACTGTTGGTCTGATACCCATGTGACGTTTACGTCCGGCTTTACCGATGTTCACAAGGTTGTGATCTCCGTTTCCTACTACACCAATAGATGCTCTACAAATGATTGGAACCATTCTCATCTCTCCAGACGGAAGTCTAAGTGTAGCGTATTTTCCTTCTTTCGCCATTAACTGAGCGCTGTTACCAGCTGAACGAACTAACTGTCCACCTCTTCCTGGATATAACTCGATGTTGTGAATCTGTGTACCAACCGGAATTTCAGAAAGTGGTAAGCAGTTTCCTACTCTTACTTCTGCTTCTGGTCCGTTCATAACTTTCATTCCATCTGTTAATCCCTGAGGAGCTAAGATGTAAGCTTTCTCTCCATCTGCGTAGCAGATTAAAGCGATGTTAGCTGTTCTGTTCGGATCGTATTCGATACCGATTACAGTAGCCGGAATTCCGTCTTTTCTTCTCTTGAAATCAATTACTCTATATTTTCTTTTTGCTCCGCCTCCGCGGTGTCTAACTGTGATTTTACCCTGATTGTTACGACCAGCTGTTTTGCTTAAAGATACAACTAAAGATTTCTCCGGAGTTGTCTTTGTGATCTCTGAGAAATCAGAGCCAGTCATATGTCTTCTGGAAGGTGTATATGGGCGGTATGTTTTAATTCCCATTACTGTCTCTCCTTTCAATTCCTAATTTTTCGTTTCACGGATTTGCACCGTATAGTTACTTTATCTTATAAGCCTTCGAAAATCTCGATATCAGCGCTTTCTTCTGTAAGCTGAACGATTGCTTTCTTTGTCTTTGCAGTTTTTCCGTATGTCATACCACGTCTTTTTGTTTTTCCATCAAGATTCATAGTATTTACGCTTTTTACTTTTGTTCCTGCGAACATTTTTTCAACTGCTTCTTTTACCTGAGACTTTGTTGCCTGTGGATGAACTAAAAATGTGTATTTCTTTTCAGCCATAGCAGCCATACTCTTCTCAGTGATCACTGGTTTAAGGATTACATCATAATACTGAATGCTTGCCATTATGCGTACACCTCCTCGATAGTCTCAACAGCTGCTTTCGTAGCGATTACTGTGTTGTATTTCAGAATGTCGTATACATTGATTGTATTTGTACGAGCTGTCTTAACAGAAGGAATGTTTCTTGCAGATAATTCTGCATTCTTATTTCCATCTTCTAAAACAACTAACGCTTTTGCTACATTTAAGTTGTTCAGTACATTCTGGAAATTCTTTGTCTTGATCTCTCCAAAGTTGATCTCATCAAGAACGATGAATTTCTTTTCTTCTACTCTACTTGTCAGAGCTGATTTCAGAGCAGCTCTCTTCTCTTTCTTATTTAATTTGAAAGAGTAATCTCTTGGTGTTGGAGCAAATACAACTCCGCCGCCTGTCCATTGTGGAGCTCTTGTAGAACCTTGTCTTGCATGACCTGTTCCTTTTTGTCTCCATGGTTTTCTACCACCGCCGCGAACTTCTGAGCGAGTTTTTGCTTTCTGTGTTCCCTGACGTTTATTTGCAAGTTGGCTTACAACTGCCATGTGTAATAAGTGTTCGTTTACTTCAACACCGAATACTGCATCGCTTAAGTCGATTGTTCCAACTTCTTTACCTTCGATATTATAAACAGATACGTTTGCCATCTGTGTGTTCCTCCTTTCCTATTAAAGACTAGATTGCTTTTACGCTTTCTTTAATTGTCACTAAAGATTTCTTAGGTCCCGGTACAGATCCCTTTACTAAGATTAAGTTGTTTTCAGCATCTACTCTTACGATTTCAAGATTTTGAATTGTAATTCTCTTGCTTCCCATGTGTCCTGGCATCTTCTTTCCTTTGAATACCTTGCTCGGATCAGATGCAGCACCATTGGAACCTGCATGACGATGGAATTTAGAACCGTGAGTCATAGGTCCTCTGTGTTGGTTATGTCTCTTGATCGCACCCTGGAATCCTTTACCTTTAGAGATTGCAGTAGCATCTACTTTGTCTCCAGCAGCAAAGATATCAGCTTTGATTTCCTGTGCTAATTCGAACTCGTCAGCGTTTTCAAATTTGAATTCTCTTACAAATCTCTTGCTTGAAACACCAGCTTTGTCAAAATGTCCTTTTTCTGCTTTTGTTGTACCGTGTCTGTGCACGATTGTTTTCTTACCGTTCTTGTCTACGTTAACGATTTTGTCTTTCTTGTCAACGAAACCAACCTGAACAGCGCTGTAACCGTCGTTCTCAACTGTCTTGATCTGTGTTACTACACATGGACCAGCCTGAAGTACAGTTACTGGAGTTAAAACTCCATCTTCGTTGAAGATTTGAGTCATTCCGACTTTTGTAGCTAAAATAGCTTTCTTCATTATAATTACCTCCTGTGATTTACAGCGGAACACTGAATATATGTGTTCATCCTAAATATAGGATTGTTACTGTCTTATTTGTTTTTCATTTTGATATCAATATAAACACCAGCCGGCATCTCTAATCTTGATAATGCATCAACTGTTTTCTGTGTTGGTGTTGTGATATCAATCAGTCTCTTATGAGTTCTCTGTTCGAACTGCTCTCTGGAATCTTTGTATTTGTGTACCGCTCTTAAGATTGTTACAACTTCCTTCTTAGTTGGAAGTGGTACCGGTCCACTCACCTGTGCTCCATTTTTCTTTACAGTTTCGATAATTTTCTTTGCTGATGCATCTACTAACTGATGATCATATGCTTTTAATGTGATTCTCATTACTTGACTTGCCATAAAAAAAGTCGCCTCCTTTTCGTACTATTCAACTTAAGTACGACAAGCGGTGACTGTACACTCTCCCGTGTGTGTCATAAAACTCTCACACGTTGTTACCGTTTTTCATCGGCTGTTATTGATTCGTACAGTGACTTGTCGCCAGTTTCCTAACTTGACATTCGCTCCACGGAACACCTGCTATGTTAAGCAGCAACCTCACGCTTCATCGCTATCATGTCACAGCTCTCTTAGTATACAAGATACTTTTTAGTTTTGCAACTATTTTTTACATTTTTTTCGATTTTTTATTGTATTTTTTAATGTACAATTTTTTTCTTCTTTCCTATTGACAATTTTCGACTCCGGCTTTATACTATCACCGAAGTTATATTAGTGATGCAGACCAAAGGCGGTGATCTTCAGGAGGATACTGTCTTTTTTTCAGCCTATCTTTTATAACTTTATACCACTAACTGTTGCTTTTGCAAGGATTTGAAAAAACTGTTTCCCCCAATAGACAGTTTGTGCGAAATTCAATCCAATATCCATTCCCCCTCTTTTAATATAACGGATTGCAAAGCAACAAACCTCTCAATAAATATAGAAGAAAGACATGCCGCAGCTTAGTCAGTCATCTTGCAGGCATGTCTTTTTTCGTCTTTTTCTTTATCCCCTTCTCATCTTTAGCTTTAACATCGCCACAGCCTTTCTCGCATCCAGCTCTGTCACACTATTTTCTCCAAGCACACACGTCTCTGTACCACTCTTACTCTTATTAATATCTACGATTGCATTCAGATTCGGGCTCTCCACAACAAAACCGCCGGAAGTCCCAACAAACTTCAATCCAGAGACAGCAATTCCTCTCTTTGTCAATTGCTCCACCGTATTGACATAATCCACATCACTATTCCCCCATCCATCCGCAGAAATGATTGCCCCATCTGCCCGCATACTCTCCGCCAACACGGCAGCTCTCGTTCCTACGAGCATTTTTTCTTCCTGATTATCAGGAGTTCCTACTATAATAATGCCTAACAGATCAAGTTCTTCATCCGAAGATATTACATCCAGAAGCGGATCCCGAAAATGATGCAGGCTTGTTTCTTTTGTAGACGGTCCGATTCCCATCGCTTTTTCCTCCTTCTTTCCTTACTGCATGGATCGCAAGATTCCATCCCGGTATTCATTCGGTGTTACGACCAGAGGCATATTTCCCATATCAATGATAGATCTGCCTCCTGCCATTCCTGATGGTTCTTTTGCAAAGAGCTGCATGTCATACATTGCCCCCTGACCAGCCACCTGTTTTACAATCACAACCTTCTTTCTTCCCGGTCTCTCAATATCATAGAACTCTCTCCGCTCTGTACACTGTTCCCCGCGCAGCTTTTTTAAACACTCCCGGTACTGCTGGACAAACTCATCGCAGAGCGCATGCGCCCTTGTGACCGCCTCACGATCCTGCCCCTTGCCGGCACAGAACGTCACCTCAAACAAAATCAGTTCATCTCCCCGCTTAGGTGTTCCAGCTTTCCCCCATGCGATCTGCTCCTCGATCACCCCTTCCGATGATCCAAATTCCGCTGTCTGGATTCCATCTACATCCACCCCGGTTAACAATACATAAGCTCCTGTCACGGTGTGTGTCACTCCCTCACCGATTTCTCCTAGTACTTTTGCTGAAATCGGAATTACATCCATAATGCTATTTGTCTCCTCCTGATACTGATCTGGATGCACAAGCCGAATACGAATCTGTTCAATCATCTCATGATCCGCTTTTTCTGCAAAAGATTCTGGTGCTACTTCTATCTCCCTCGCCCTTGTGATCCGATTTTCTTGCCCTTCCCGAACAGTTTCTGCATGAAAAGCTTTAATGACAAGACGCCGCTTTCTGATTTCTTCCACTTTTCTTTCCCCTTTCTTTCACATCTGCTTTTCCCTTCACACCTATTACAAAAAGCAATTAAAAAAACGTGTATGAATTCCCATTCTCTTTCTTCGCATCGTTCCTTTGATACTCACTCTACCAGAAATAGTTCTCATACACGTTTTCTTTTTTCATATGATATTACACACAATTATACTTTCGCTACATATTCAAATGGAAGCGGAACAATCTTTCCAGGAGTTTCAATCTCTATGAGCTGCTCCAATGTCGCTTTTACGATTGCAGTCTGCATCTCTACATCGTTCGGCGCTCCCGCATTTGCTCCCATCGGAACAAGCGGCGCTACCGCACGAGGGGTTCCAGCCTGACGTACAACCGGCGGAAGTGCCGCAATAATAATTGTCGGAATTCCCGCTTCCTCAATCGCTCTCTGCACCAGTACTGCAGAGCGGTGGCAGGTACCTCAACCGGCAGTGAGGATCACTGCATCTACACCTTCCTCTTTAAACATCTGAGCGATCGCAGGTCCTGTCTCATGTTTAAACTTCTCCTGATTTCCGCCGCCTCCCATAAATCCGGCATGCACTGGCGCGCACGCTTTGATAAATCCTTCCTTCGCCAGTTCATGGATCCGGTCAATCGGAAACATACAGTTGATGTCTTTATTGACATCCCCATTGTCATATCCACCGTGGGATACCATCAATTCATCGGATTTCATCTGATCTGTGATTTTTCTCCAAGTAAAATCACCCGCAAGATTAAATCTCTCATCGCTTTTATGGTGAACACCCGCCGCTGTTGCCAGCGCAATCGTCATATCTTTCAGCTCTTTCTTCACCGGAGTCCATACAGCCGGCGGTGTGATCGGAACAAAGATTTCCGACTGCATACCTTTCACTACTGTTAAGCTCATTGCGTTACCTCCTCATCGTCTCTATTGTTCGCACGCATTTTTTCCTGACGCTTCTGATACGTCATCAGATTGCTCATATATTTTTCATTGATCTCAGGGCCCATCTGTTCCACAAAACTCATGTTCCATGCAACTTCCTGTCCCACCTTCACCGGATAGTCTGTGATTAACATCCGCATCGGTACTTTCAGATAGCCGAGACGACCTTTCAAATCAATCCCCACACAGCCATCATGTACCTCCACGATCACCCCTTCCATCCGAATGATCTTATCCCCATACTTCATGTCATCACCTGCTATCGACTTTCCGACAGTTTCTGGCTGCCGCAAAATTTTAGTCGTATTTTTCTTTTCGCTTCTGGCTCATTGGCAGAGACTGTTCATTTGCCACAAGTTCTACCGGTTTCCCAGTCACATTAGAGATCAGCTCCACGTTATTTTCCTTCACATTTGGATTCCATTTTTTCTCCGGCTTCTTGATCTCTTCTCCCGCCATATCTGCTTTCAGCATATAAAGCGCACGAATTGCATCTTCATGACAGAGTGTATTGCATGCGAGCACTTCATTCTCGATTCCGGATTCCGATTTATTGTTATCAACCATATTGGTCATATATTTATTTCCGACAACAAGCGCTCCCTGCACTGCACAGAACGACATCCCAACTACAGAAATTCCTCTCATACCAATCTGTTCAATGTGGCTTGCAAAATCGATGTGATTGTTTCCAAACCCTTCGGTTGTGACAAATGCTCCGTCTACATCCAGAGCTTCGCACATCATTCCGACACGCTTTGACACGTAGAATTTCTCCGAATTGATCTGAGGACTTCCTACAAAAATAACGCCGCAGAGATCCAGTTCTTTGTCATACAAGGTTTCCAGTACAAGAGGTTCTCTCCAGTAATGTCTTGACATTTCCTTTGATGCAGGTCCAATGCATGTCAGCGCATGAATACATCCGTCAAGTACCTCAAGCGGAGATACCATAACCGGAACATTTCCAAGGTCTACATTTGGTTTTGCTCCAAGGACACCAACCGGCTCTACCGGAAGAATCAGATTGTCATGCATCGCTCCCTGTCCCATAATTTCTTTTACGATCACAACTTTTTTCTTACCAGGTCTTCTCACCTGTTCAAATGTTTCTGTATCAACAACAAGTGTATCATCCAGTTTCTTCAGGGCAAGGCGGATCTCCTGTGTGATCACATCCGTTGCAGTGTGGGCCGCAAGCGGTCCCGGACGTTCCATATTCGTACCTTCTTTGATGACCACTTCTGTCTTAATGAAGATTTCACCTTTCTCCGGCGCTCCCGGTCTTCCCCACATAATATTTTCATCTAAAATTCCTTCAGAAGATCCAAACTCTCCAATCTGAACACCATTTGCATCGGTACCTGTCACCATAACAACAACGCCGTCAAGCACTCTTGTTGTACCGGATCCAATCTCATCTTCCCCTTCTTTGGCTGCGATCGGCTGTACATCCATAATCGTCTCAGAGTATGTATGATACTGTTCCGGTGTGATGATATCAATCTTCAGACTATTGACAAGTTCCTGGGAAGCTGCTGCTTCCTCCTCAATCCCTTCTCGAATATATAAAACAGTTCCCTCGATCTTCGTCTCCGGTCCACGTTTTACTTCTGTAATTTTAAAATGCTTTCTTGTCAGGCTTCTGATAACCTTCTCAGGTTTCTCTTCCGCTGCCGGCGTCGCTGCAACCGGCACAACAGAAGCTGGCTGCATCGCTGGCATTTGCACACCTGCAGCACCTGCTGTGATTCCTGTCGGAATTTCGATGTCAATATCTTTTCCCTTTCCAATGTGAATCTTTAACACACCGCCAGCCGTTGTGACAATACTCTGACTGGATGCCACTTCCTCTTTTTGCTCTGCCTCTGTTTCTGCAGGCTCTTCAACAGCTATCTCCTGTTCCACTTCCTTGATTCCTGCTACCACATCCGGTGTAAGTGGCGTCAGTGAATCACAAGTCTTCGTCAATGTCGCCCCAAGAATCTGCTCGATCGTCAGAACTCCGTCCAGATTTAAAAGCCCAGAATCTACAAGATCATCAAAAATCGTTGGATCTTCCAAATTTTCAACACCAATCGTAATCCCCGCTTCCGCCCGGCAGCAAAGCACCGCTGGATCCTTCGCATGTTCTTTTGCTGTTTCTGCTGTAATTGACATAACATGTCCCTCCTTATATGAATGCTTCCCGGTCCACCAGACCGGAAAGCAGATTAAATATCCTGTTCTACTTTCTTTGATACTCTTAAGTGTCTGTACAACGGATGGTGAATTGTCCGCATCACGTGATCTGTCTGGTGGAATACTTTCAGCCCCATCTTTGGCGCAGATCCCATCACTGTGTTGGAACAGTCCGAACAGTTTCCTATTATAATGTACTCACATCCATCTTTCTTAAACTGGATGCTGTTTTTCACCTGTCCCGGACAGTTTCCCGGGCGCTCACATTTTAACGCACCATTTTTCATCTCAACGGCCTGCTTACATCTCGCAACCGATACAACCTTGCCATTCATCTTCGCACAGATATCGCGCATACGCTCCTCTGTCCCACCACAGGCACAGACAAGAAGTCCTACCGGCGCCCCATGAAGATCTGGAAGATCAATCGTCACGATCACCCCTCCGGTTGTCTTTGTCACCGGGGTATCCTCCTGCGCTGCATGCCCGGTAAATGGTCCTCCCACGATAATCTCTCCGTAAATTCCATTAATCCCTCCTGCACGCTCGATCAGTTCCCCGATACTCGTCCCGATCGGAACATCCAAAAAGACATGTGGTTCTTCGCCGCCGTTTAACTTTCCTACGACAGTTACATTCTTGGAAAAACATGGCTTTCTCTCATCGATCGCCTCTGCCACTCTAGAAACGGTCTCTACGTTGATTACAACTGCATCTGCTGCCGTCGGAAGCTGATCCACTCCAAGCTCCACTCCAAGACACTCTCTTACAACTGCTCGTTCTTCTCCCATCGGATAAATATCCGGCAAGAGATGAAGTGTGATTCCTTCCTCTTCTTTCAGTGCTTCTTTTAAAACGCGAACTGCCTTTTCATTTTTTTTCTTAATTGCAAAAATTGCCTTGGATGCATTTGTCAGCTCCATGCAATATTTTACTCCCCTTATGATCTTGTCACACTGTTCTTCAATCTGTCGGATGTTATGACAAAGTCCCGGCTCGCATTCTGCCGCATTGACAAGAATATATCCCCCGTGCAAATCTGCGGAAAGTTTCACTGCTGTCGGAAATCCCGCGCCGCCCATTCCGGTGATACCAGCATAGGCTACCATCTCAGCCTTCGTTCCTTCCGGAATCTTCACATAACTTTCTGGCTGTTCTTCCTTCTTGCGGATGACGATCTCTGTGTCAGTTACCGACTCCACAACTCCACAGACACTGGAAAATATATTGGCACCAAGCCCGTCCGGAACTGCGATCAATGTCCCTCTCTGTACATCCGCCCCCGGCTCCGTGACAGCCTTGCATGGTGCCCCCACATGCTGCTTTAATAAAATATGTACCCGTCCCACTGCTCTCGACTCCTTTATCTGTATTCACTAAAAGCTGAGTATAATACTCAGCTTTTTCATTCATCATTTAATCAAGCCTGCCCCTGTATTCTGACAGCAACAGCCCTACATTCTCTATTCTGTTCTCGGTCATCACTGACCATCTATATCCATTCCAGTCTGCACATCTATATGTAAGCCGCTCAAAGACATCTGTGCTTTACATTCTACGCAATGCATCTTCCGGAACCACAGCCTCTCTCGACTTCTCAGTCGGACTGCGGATGCATCTGGAACTTTTCTCCTTTTGGCGGAGGCATGTGGGAATCGAACCCACCCGGGACGCTCCTAACGCCCCACACTAGTTTTGAAGACTAGGAGGCACACCAGTTACCCATCTACCCCCAGATATGCATTTTCCTCTGCTCATTTACTTTATCACAAACCTATCTGTTTTTCAATAGTAAATTCCAACTTTTTTCATTTTATTTATTCTTTCAAACTCCCACTTTCCATTGACTTTTTAGGACTTTTCATTGATAATACTATTAGAAAACTGAACTACGTTCTAGTATTTAGTCTATTAACAAGTCTGCTATCTTATATACAGCTGACATAAAAATTTCGGAGGTACCGCAATGGAAATCAATCCACATTTAAACACGGACTCTTTCGAGGCCGCTTTCAAAGCAATCGACACACATACCGTAGGAGAATTTACGCGAATTATTTTATCCGGATTCCCCCCATTAAAGGGAGATACGATGATCGAGCGCAAGAACTATCTTGCAAAACATTATGACAAATACCGCACTGCCCTAATGTTCGAACCGCGCGGACATCACGATATGTTTGGTGCACTTCTGACCGATCCGATCCATCCGGAAGCAGATTTTGGCGTCATCTTCATGGACACCGGAGAATATCTGAATATGTGCGGCCACGGAACCATCGGCTCTGTCACTGCACTCATCGAAACCGGGCTTGTGGAGGCAAAGGAACCTTATACAGAAGTGGTATTGGATGCTCCTGCCGGATTGATCCGAACAAAAGCAGAAGTCAAAAATGGAAAAGTCTTAAACGTCACACTCACAAATGTTCCTGCTTTCTTATATAAAGAAAATCTTACAACGGTGATTGACGGCAAAAAAATCAAGTACGATATTTCCTTCGGCGGAAGCTTTTTCGCTCTCGTAGATCTCTCACAGATCGGCAAGACAGTCACACCGGAAAACATCCAGGAACTGACACGTTTTGGAATGCAGCTTGTAAAACAGGTCAATGAAGAAGTAAAAATCAAACACCCTACACTTGATATTACTTCTGTGGATCTCGCAGAACTGTACTGTTCTACGACAACCCCTGGATGCACCATGAAAAATGTCGTAATCTTTGGAGACCACATGGCTGACCGTTCTCCTTGCGGAACCGGAACAAGCGCAAAGCTTGCCGCACTGTATGCCCACGGCCAAATCGGCATGAACGAACCTTTTGTATATGAAAGTTTCATCGGCTCTAAATTTACCGGAATCGTCAAAGGGGAAACAACTGTCGGGAACTACAAAGCAATCATCCCACAGATTACCGGAAGTGCCTACATTACCGGAGCAGCAACCTATGTGATCGATCCGGATGATCCGCTAAAGTATGGGTTCCAAGTTGGATAATCTTCACACAAAAAGAAAGGAGGCAGCTTATGCCTAGAAAACGACAGACGACAAAGAGTAAGATTGTAAAAGCTGCATGGAACCTTTTCTATAAAAAAGGATATCACGCAACGACAATCGATGATATCATCACTGCCTCCCGAACATCCAAAGGCAGCTTTTATCATTATTTTAAAGGAAAAGATGCCCTGCTCGGCTCACTTGCCTATCTGTTTGATGATAAATACGAAGAGCTTGTCGCATCGATGGATCCAACTCTTTCTGCCGCTGACAAACTTCTCTATTTGAACTATGAACTGTTCCTGATGATCGAGACAAGCGTGGATATGGAACTTCTGACACTACTCTACTCCTCGCAGCTGACGACAAGAGACCAACGTGCACTTCTAGATGATCAGCGATTCTATTTCACCTGCATCCGGGAAATCATCGAAGCTGCACAGAACTGTGGGGAGTTTACTTCTGAACGCTCCGCAAACGAACTTGTTCATCTCTACACGATGTATGAACGCTCACTGATCTACGACTGGCTACTCTGCCAGGGATCCTACTCTCTGAGCAAATACAGCGCAGAACTTCTGCCGGGAACACTGGCACAGTTCCTCGCCAAAAATTAACACAAACAAAGAACAAAGGTTTGCAGAATATAATAAAAATTGAGGGTATCGCCCAATCATTCAATTAGATGATTGGGCGATACCCTCACAATTTTTATTTCTGTTCCTTCTTATACCATGCACTCATGCATCTCTTCTTCTTGAAGTCCGACTTTCTCCATAACGCTTTTTAACGCTTCCCGCTCTGTCAGATCTGCACACCAAGATAATCCACAGCCCGCAGAGATTGTACGCGGAACTGGGATCAGTCTTCCGGCAGCTCCATGCTCCTTACATGCTTTCTCCATCGCCATCGCATCTGCTGTTGTATGGAAAGTGATCACTAGTTTCAATTCTTTCTTTCTCATGTTTTCTACTTACTTTCTTTTCTTTTTATTGTCTCTGCATCTACTCTTCTGACAGTTCCCGGATTGCTTGGATCGCTGTCTCTACTTCTTCTTCTGTATTATAATGCGAGAAGCTGAAACGTACTGCCCCTTGTTCAACCGTTCCAAATGCTTCATGCATCAGTGGCGCACAGTGTGCCCCCGGTCTTGTAGAAATCCCGTAGGTCATCAGAAGCTCATCGCTGACTTCTGAAGAGTCATACTCCCCAATATTCAGCGTCACGATCGGACAGCGTCGCTCTGTCGAGAAATCCCCGTAAATTTTTACATTCGGAATCTTTTTCACCCCGTGATAGAACTGCCACATATACTGAAGTTCCTTCTCCCGGATCTGATCAATCCCCGTCTCCTCCAAATATTTCACTGCAGCTCCAAGCCCTGCGATTCCATGTCCGTTTAGTGTCCCTGCCTCCAGAGCAGTAGGCATTTCTTTCGGATGATGCTTATTATAAGTATCGACACCACTGCCGCCACACTTGAGTGGGCGGACTTCCAATCCTGTGCGGACATACATTCCCCCGGTTCCCTGCGGACCTAACAAGGATTTATGCCCGGTAAAACATAAAATATCAATCTGCATCTGCTGTACATCGATCGGATATACCCCTGCCGTTTGTGAAGCATCGACAATCAAAAGCACCTGATGTCTCTTCGCAATTTCTCCCACACGAGCAATATCGATCATATTTCCCGACAGATTTGAGCCATTCGTACAGACGATCGCCTTTGTGTGTGGACGAATCGCCGCTTCCATTTCATCGTACGAAATATTCCCCGACGGATCACTGGAAACAATCGTCAGCTCCACACCGTTTTCTTCCATTGCATAAAGCGGCCGCAATACTGAATTGTGCTCTAACATCGTCGTCACAACATGATCCCCCGGACATAACACACCCCGGATTGCAATGTTCAGACTCTCTGTCGAATTATTTGTAAATACAATACTTTTTGGACTCTCCGCCCCAAAAAGCTTTGCCAGACGCTCTCTCGTATCGTAAATCACTCTCGATGCATCTAAAGATGCCTCATGTGCCCCCCTGCCGGCATTTCCCATACACTGCATTGCATTTGCGACTGCCTCGATGACTTCCTTCGGCTTTCTCATCGTCGTCGCAGCATTATCCATATATATCATAACCGTACCTGCCTGCTTTCTTTTTCTTGCAGAACCGCAGAAAATAACTTTCACATTCCCTGCGGTTCCCACCAGCATTTTCTTCTAAAATGTCTGGTAAACCTCTCTTGTCACCTTAATAAACTTCTCTACTGCCTGCGGCAGATGAAAATTTTTGTTGTATACGATATTCAGATTTCTTCCTCCTCGCTGTGACGGAAGAGAAAAACTTAATATCCTTCCATGGATCAGTTCATCCTGCGCTGCGAGCTTTGACAGTACAGAGACACCCAGTCCATTTCCGACAGACCGCTTGATGGTCTCTGTATTTTCAATACTTGCAATGATATTCAGACTCTCCACCTCAATACCATTTTCCCGAAGTTGACGTTCCGCCTCTTTCCGCGTTCCCGATCCTTCTTCACGCATGATGATCGGCTCATTCATGATCCAGTCAAGTGGGGAACCAATCTCCCTTAGTCTGCGGAATTTTTCATTGTTCGGTGTGATCACGACAAGTTCATCCCAATAAAACGGAATGTACTTGCAGTTCTTTTTCTCCATCACCGTCCCGGTAAAACCGATATCTGCAGTATGATTGATCACATGTTCAATCGCTCTTGCACTGTCAGTCTCCATCACTTTAAACTGTTCTTTCGGGTACCGTTCACTAAATCTTGCCAAAATTCGCGGTAAAAGATACTGCGCCGGAATCGTAGATGCCGCAATCGTAATACACTGCGGTGCATCTTGTTCTTCATGAAGAAACGCATACTCAATCTTCCGTTCCAGCTCTACCATCTGCTTTGCATATTCATATAAAACGGTTCCATCTTCTGAGAGGCTGACCTCTTTTGTATTCCTCACAAACAGCCTTGTATTCAACTCTTTTTCCAAAGAAGCAATGTGTGCGCTGATTGTCGGCTGTGTCAGGAATAATTCTTTTGCTGCCTTGGAGAAACTCCGTCCTTCCGTAACCTTCACAAATGCTTCCAGCTGTTTTAAATTCATACGTATGCTACCCTTTCACTTTCTGTTCCGTTTCGTTTTGTCACTTTTATGCTGTCCATATATTCCATGATCGGCTTCGCACTCTTGCGACTCGTATTCAGTGCATCTCGAAGCTCTGCGATCGTGATGATCTCGCGCTCCCTCAGCATTCCTTCCACAATCTCTCTTGCTTCTTCCATGAAATGCTTCCTTGTATACAGATCCTCTGCCACCTTTACCACACTTCCCTCATCTACAAGAAACATTACAATATCTTCGGCCATCGGACGTTCCTTCTCCTCAAATGGGATCTCAGAAAATTTCGCGAAATCAAATTTTGCGTCTTCAAACACAGTGATCATCTGATCATGCAGTCTCTGATATCTTTCATCTTTTGGGATTTCAAACTCCGGCAATGCCAAAAATTCCTGATGGCGTCTCAAGACACCTTTCTCCACAAGCAATTCCATATAAAGGTCAAATACATTCGCCTTGACTTTCTTCAGATAAGTCATATGTACTTCCGCCTTCTTCATACCATATCGATACGGATGACTGTTATGATAACTGCGCAGCGTTTCACACAAAGTCTCTCTCATTGCATTTTCACTCGCCGCATGCCATACATAGACATCTTTCTTCATCTGGAATACATATACTTTTCCCTGTGCTTCCAGTGATCGTACATCTGCCTCCACTTCTTCCATAGAAAGTGCAGTCAATTTCGCAAGTTCCCCAAGTGTTACCATCGTCTCTGCATGCGCCTTGACATGAAGTTCGATAATATCCTCGGAGGAACCTGATTCTTTCTGCTTCAGTTCCTCGATCACATCCTGCTGGAAACGCTTCTTTCGCTCTGGATTTGGCTCCAGAACAACGCCTCCTCCGATTGTCTCCATCGGGGAATAGAAACGGACAACAAATTTGTCTCCCCTTCGCAATGCCACCTCTTCTTCCAGACGAAGCTGCACATATCCACTCTCTCCCGGACCCAGATCTTCCTTGTCAAGAAGTACCGCTCGACAAAGCACTTCACTTGTTCCCGTGAAGAAATGTAGTCTCGCATGATTGGTCAACACTCGCATCGAAGATGGGAGCATATTCAGCTTCACATCAAGAAGCATTGTATTTTTCATACTGTTCGGCGGCGCCAGCACACATCCTCTCGCAATTTCCTTCTTTTTTACATTCGAGAGATTGATTGCCACACGCTGCCCCGCATAACAGCGGTCCACATCCTGCCCGTGCACTTGAATACTTCTAATTCGGCACTCTTTGCCAATCGGATACATCTCAAGAACATCTTCCTTGCTGATACTTCCCGTCAGCAGCGTTCCTGTGATGATTGTCCCAAATCCGGATAAAGTAAACGCACGGTCGATCGGAAGCCGCGGGATCGTGTTGATCTCTTTTGGCTCCACCTCTTTTGCCGTCATCTGCTCAATTACATCGATCAAGTGTGGAATCCCCTCTCCTGTCGCTGCAGATACTTCTACGATCGGAGCATCTTCCAGAAAAGTGCCTTCCAGTTCTTCCTTGATTTCTTCCTCCACAAGTTCCAGCCACTCCTCATCAACCAAGTCACATTTGTTGATAACAAGAATGCTTTTTTCAATTCCAAGCAGCCCGAGAATATCCATATGTTCTCTCGTCTGCGGCATGATTCCTTCATCTGCTGCCACAACAAGCATGACAAGATCCATTCCAACGACGCCTGCCACCATGTTGTTGATAAATTTTTCATGTCCGGGAACATCGATGATTCCGACACGATCCCCGTTTTTCAGATCAAAATAAGTAAATCCGAGGTCGATCGTAATCCCTCTCCTCTGTTCCTCCTCCCACCGGTCTGTATTTCGCCCAGTAAGCGCTTTTATCAAAGTTGTCTTTCCGTGGTCAATATGACCTGCGGTTCCAATAATGATATTCTTCATCTGTACTGCCTTTCTACCTTCGGGGATCTTTGCCGATCCCCTTTTTTCTGATTCAGGCGAATCTCTTTGCTTCCCCTTACTCCAATATCTCTTCTTCTTTGAGCATCTTTGCGATCTTCGGATACCATTTCTTATCCACTGTGCGCACATCGATCACAATCTTGTCATTCATTGTACGCACGATCATCGGAACAGACATATGTCTCAGCCGAAGTTCCAACTCTGCTGTCGTAATCTTTTCCGGATGAATCGTCACAGCCATACTTGGGATCCTCTCCAACGGCAGAGATCCTCCTCCAATCTGTGACTCACATGGCTCCATCTGAATCTGAGCCGGCAATTCTGCCTGCTGTAACAGTGCTTCCAATTCCTGCGCATCTCTTGTAATCTCTTCGATCTCTTTTGTGATCATGCGAAGTGCCGGAATATTCTGGATTGCTTTTTCCTCAGATAAATACTCCTGTAAAACGACCTCCAGCGTTGCCGCTGTAAACTTATCAATCCGAAGCGCTCTCGTCAGCTGATTTTTCTTCATCTGATCAATATATTTCTTCTTGCCGACAATGATTCCCGCCTGCGGACCTCCGAGCAACTTATCCCCGCTGAAGCACACGACATCTGCACCATTTCGCACAGAATCCTGTACGGTTGGCTCATAGGTCAGTCCATATTTGCTAAGATCGATCAGCACACCGCTGCCAAGATCTTCAATTACAGGAATCTCCCGCTCTTTCCCAAGCGGAACAAGTTCTGCGATACTTACGTTATCTGTAAATCCAACGATTCGGTAGTTACTTGTATGTACTTTTAACAGCGCTGCCGTCTCCTCTGTGATCGCATTTTCATAATCTGTATAATGCGTCTTATTTGTCGTACCGACCTCTACAAGCGTTGCTCCACTCTGCTCCATCACATCGGGAATCCGGAATTTTCCGCCGATCTCTACAAGTTCTCCCCGGGAGACGATCACTTCTTTTCCTTTTCCCATTGTGCTCAGGATCAGCATAACTGCCGCCGCATTGTTATTCACCGCCATCGCCGCCTCTGCTCCGGTAATTTTGCAAAGTAATTTTTCAAAATGCGAATAACGTTCCCCTCTTGCTCCTGCTTCCAGGTTATATTCCAAATTAGAATAATTCATTGCAATATCCGCAATGTGTCTCATATGACGCTCCCCAATCGGTGCACGTCCAAGGTTTGTATGCAAAATTGTTCCGGTTCCGTTGATCACTGTACGCATATTCGGCGTATGCATCGCCTTTACTGCCTCCTGAATCCGTACAGACAATTGTTCAATCTCCCGGATTCCTTCTGCTTCGTCTTCGCATGTTCCGATCAACGCCCGAAGTTTATCCAACTCCTCCCGCACCGCTTCCAGCACGGTATCGTAACTGTACTGCTCTGTCAGCTCCCGAATTTTTTCGTCTTCCAACAGTACATCTACCTTCGGTATCCTGCGGTATAATAAATTCTTATTCATTTTACTTTCCTTACTTCAGGTGAATCAGTTTTTCACCCTTTTCCAGTACCTTTCCAATTATTGATATTTTCGTATCCATTCCCTTTTCTGCAAAATCTTTTATCATTTCTTCTGCCTGCTCTGGGGAGACACTGACTAAAAGACCGCCTGATGTCTGTGGATCATACAGAAGATCTACATAATGTTCTGCAACGGTTCCACAGTCTACCTGATCGATCGAATATCCGCGGTTCTTATACGCTCCTGCCGGAATCAGCCCCATCTGTGCATATGAGATTGCCTCTTCCAGATAGGCAATGTCTTCCACATGCAGTTCAAAGGTAACTTCACTTGCCGACGCCATCTCGACACAGTGACCTAATAGTCCAAATCCTGTAATATCGGTGCAGGCTGACACATCATATTTTTCTACAACTTCCTTTGCCTTCTTATTCAGAGATGCCATTACCGTCACCGCTTCCTTCACAGCAGCTTCCGATGCCATCTCCGCTTTGATCGCCGTGTTGACGATTCCGGTACCGATCTGCTTTGTCAAGATCAGTATATCCCCCGGTCTGCATCCGTAATTTTTAAAAATCTTCTTCGGATGAACAAAACCGGATACACAAAGTCCATATTTTGGCTCATCATCCTGCACGGAGTGTCCTCCTACGAGTACCGCTCCTGCCTCTTTCACTTTATCTGCTCCTCCTGCCAGGATTTCTCCCAACACTGCCGGATCCAGACAATTCGGAAATCCTACGATATTCAGCGCAATCTTCGGTTCCCCTCCCATCGCATAAACATCGCTGAGAGAATTTGCCGCTGCAATCTGACCGAAAGTATAGGGGTCATCCACAATTGGAGTGAAGAAGTCCACGGTCTGAATCAGTGCAATATCCTCTGTCACTTTATAGATTGCCGCATCATCGGACGTCTCGATGCCGACGAGCAGATTGTCATCATGAAATTTTGGTAGCTTACCCAACACCTGGGCAAGTGTCTCTGGACCTATCTTGGCAGCTCAACCCGCCGTCTTCGTCAACTGCGTTAATTTCACGTCTTTTTTCATCGCTTTTTTGTTCTCCTTCTCTCTGTCTTTTATCTTTGTTTCTCCTTCAGCCGGATTTTCCTTATATGAAATAAAACCTCTTTTTGCTTGCTAAGGCTGAATGATCTTTCCTGCCTCTGCCATCTTCTCCACGATTGTATACATATTTGTCACAGATCCTACTTCCAGCTTATCTGTCAGGCCGTAATAGTTCAGACATGTTCCGCACGTCAGAATCTCAACACCCTGCGCTTCTAAACTCTTTAAATCTTCCAGAGAATCCGAACCTTCTGCTGTCAAAGTTGCCCCTCCATTGTAGAAGATCATCGCCTTTGGCAATTCTTCCAGCTGTGTCACCGCAAAAATAAATCCTTTGATCAGTACCTTTCCGAGTTCATCATTACCGCTTCCCATTTTGTCAGAAGCGATCACAACAATCGTATCTCCCTTACGATCTGGTGTACATACTGCTTCCTCTCCTGCTTCCTTGGCTACTGCACCGTTCATCTGGATCGTCACTTTAAATTCTTTCTCTCCCAATTTTTCAGAAGTTACATTTCCCCCTGAGCTAACTGCCATCTTTGTCACATTCTGAACAGCGATCTCATTGTCCACAAGTACTTCTATCGTCTCAGGACCTGTAATCTCCTGCATTGCCTTTTTTGTTTTAATTACTGGAATCGGGCAGTTATCACCCATCGCATTTACTGTAATCATTTTCATATCCACCTTTCTTTTTTTCAAGTGCCCCTTCTTCTTCACTTATAGATACATTCTATCACTGTTTTCCACTTTGGTAAACCTAATTTTCTACATTTTTCCTCCAATTTCCCCAATTCTACGGTTCTTCCTGCAAAATCATTGAAAAAAGTCGGATTCTATGAGAATATAAGAAGAAACGTAAAATCAATACTCAAAAAAACAGCATGAAAAATTCCTGAATGGAACAAACGTGCCTGACATTGAAATAGCAAACTTAACTATTCTAAGAGAAAACGAACAACAGAAAGGAATAAAAATATGTGGATTGCAGATCACTGGAAAGATTATGAAGTTATTGACTGTTCAAACGGGGAAAAACTAGAGCGTTGGGGAGACTATCTGCTCGTCCGTCCGGATCCGCAGGTTATCTGGGATACTCCAAAGTCACACAAAGGATGGAAACATATGAATGGTCACTATCACAGAAGTTCAAAAGGAGGCGGTGAATGGGAATTTTTTGACCTCCCTCAACAATGGCAGATTCATTATGGAACGCTCACCTTCAATCTGAAACCGTTCAGTTTCAAGCATACAGGACTGTTCCCGGAACAAGCTGCAAACTGGGACTGGTTTTCTGAAAAAATTAAAAATGCCGGGCGTCCGATCAAAGTACTGAATCTTTTTGCCTACACCGGCGGTGCAACACTTGCTGCTGCGGCGGCGGGAGCACATGTCACACATGTAGATGCCTCAAAAGGAATGGTAAACTGGGCAAAGGAAAATGCTGTTTCTTCCGGCTTAAAAGATGCACCGATCCGCTGGCTCGTGGACGACTGTGTCAAATTTGTTGAGCGTGAGATCCGCCGCGGCAACACATACGATGCGATCATCATGGATCCTCCATCTTACGGAAGAGGTCCAAAAGGAGAAATTTGGAAAATCGAGGATGCCATTCATCCACTCGTGAAACTCTGTACAAAGATCCTGTCAGACAATCCACTGTTTTTCCTGATCAATTCCTACACAACCGGACTTGCACCGGCAGTACTGACCTACATGCTCGCCACAGAGTTAAAACACTTCCATGGAACTGTAGAATCTTCCGAAATCGGACTTCCAGTATCGGAAAGCGGACTTGTCCTTCCATGCGGTGCTTCGGGTAGGTGGGAAGCCATTTAATTTTGCCTCTCGCTTTACCATCATCTACGTTATCTGATTGTAGGTTTTTTTTGTACTTTTGTTGATTTCATCTGCAAAAACTTGCTTTTCCAGTTTGATTTTGTTACATTTGAATTATCTAAAGTACAAATTTCTAATTTATTTATAAGCATGGAAACTGGAGGAGAACTATGATGAAGATTTTCAAAATGAAAGATTATGACCAGATGAGCCAAAAAGCAGCCAATCTCATCGCTGCACAGATCATTACAAAGCCAGACTGTGTACTTGGACTTGCAACCGGTTCCTCACCGATCGGTACATACAAGCAGCTCATCGAAAAATATAACAACGGAGATCTTGATTTTTCCAAAGTCACTACTGTGAACTTAGATGAATACAAGGGCCTTCCTCGCGACAATGATCAAAGTTATTACTATTTCATGACCGATAATTTATTTGACCATGTCAACATCGACAAAGAGAATACACATGTGCCAAATGGAATGATCGAAGACAGTGAGAAAGAATGTGCTGACTACGAAGCTCTGATCGCTTCTCTCGGAGGTCAGGATCTTCAGCTTCTCGGACTTGGTCACAATGGACACATCGGATTCAATGAGCCTGCAGATGATTTTGCAAAGACAACTCACTGTGTAGATCTTCAGGAAAGTACGATCGAGGCAAATAAAAGATTCTTTGCTTCCATCGACGACGTACCAAGACAGGCTTACACTATGGGAATCGGAACGATCATGAAAGCGAAGAAAATTGTTGTGGTTGTAAGTGGCGCTGACAAGGCTGACATCGTAGAAAAAGCATTTTTCGGACCGGTAACACCACACGTTCCTGCTTCCATCTTACAGATGCACCCAGATGTGACAGTCGTAGGGGACGAAGCAGCTTTAGCAAAAGTAAATTTATAATTTCACCTGCTGCGTGAATTCAATCTAAAGATATTAAAAAACTTATATCAAAACTTTCATAAAAGATGCTATCCTGACTTGTATCACTCACAAATCGGGATAGCATCTTTTGTTAAAATTCTATTATTTATCTTTCCTACCACATACTAATATCCCTGTAATCTAAAAACCTTTACATCTTCACTACCGTATCAAGGCAAAGCATCAGTGCATATTCATATGAGTTGCCACCAAAATTTCGTTCATCATATTTATCAACATTTGCAAGACTATCTGCAGTATAAAGTATCATTCCCCAATTCACTCCACGAAAAGCCGCACAAGCTGCAAGTGCCGAACATTCCATTTCCACAACAGAGCACCCTTCGCTTTTTCGATATATTACTTTCTCTTTCGTTTCACGATAGAATCCATCCGTTGACCAGGTAATAACTTCCTGATATTTCATGCCATGTTCTAGTATAGTTTCTTCAATGGCTTTTCTTGCCATTTCATCCACTTCTATAAAACGTGAAGGCGGAGCATAATGATAAGATGTTCCTTCCTCTCTCAGAGCCTTGTACGGTACAAGAAATGTTCCTTCGCGAAATTCTTCCAAACATCCACAAGAACCAGCAGAAATGATTTTTCGCACACCATAGCCAATCAACCAATCTAAAATCTGTGTCGCCGGAGCAGCTCCTACTGGCGCCTGACAGATCACAACCTCTTCCCCTTTGTGTTCCGTTATGTAAATCGGATACTCTTTCGTTGCACTAATGAAATGCGCTACCTGTTTTAAAGCATTCTTACTCGCATATTCCTCAATATAATCTTCCAGAAAAGCAAAAACACATTTTTGCGGAAGTTTTATATTTAACATCTCGTGTGTAGGATTGATAATCGCATCTTTTTCTGTATCAAACTCCAATATCGGAATTTCATTTTTTATGATACTCATTTTTCTACCTCGTAAACTTTAAATCCTTGTTTTTATGATACTTCACTTTTGGGGCTAAATCTATTTTGTAACTTCAACGTTACACATGTTTCTGCTGATCCTGCGTAAATACTATCCTAAATTTTCTTCGCACAGATATCTGCCAGACAGCATCTGTCGCAGTGTGGTTTTGTGCGGGCCGTGCACACTTCCCTTCCGTGGTATACAAGTCTGTGACAAAAATCGCTTCCTTCCTCCGGTGGGATGATCTTCCAAAGTTCCATCTCTACTTTCTTTGGCTCCTTAATGCCATCCACCAGTCCGATTCGATTTACAAGACGGATACAATGTGTATCCGTGACGATTGCCGGCTCCCCAAATACATCACCCATGATCAAGTTTGCACTTTTTCTTCCGACACCCGGAAGTTTCAGAAGTTCATCAAAGGTCTTCGGAATCTGTCCCCCATACTGCTCTTTTAAAATCTTCATACATGCGCTGATGTCTCTCGCCTTGCTTTTTCCAAGCCCACAAGGGCGCACGATCTCTTCGATCTCCGCCACATCCGCGTCTGCCAACGCATCCACATCTGGAAATTTTTCATATAATTTCTCTACCACAATATTCACCCGTTCATCGGTACACTGTGCCGCCAGTCTTACCCCGATCAACAATTTCCATGCCTGGTCATAGTCCAACGTACACTCTGCATCTGGATATTCCTCCCGCAAGCGCTCGATCACTTCCAGCGCCAGTTTCTGCTTTTTTGTCTTTGCCATCTTTATCTTCTCCTGTCATCCCGTAATTTCTACTGTTCTTTTTCTGTTTTCTCACGGTCTGTCTTCTTTTTATTTTGTTTTTCTATTTTACATCTTTTTTCGGATTCTGTCTGCAACATTTTTCCCATCTTCTGTGAAAATCCAGCTGTTTCTTCCTCTTCCCCGAAAGAATCCTCGGTTTCTTGCCTGTCTGTGACAATTCCTTCCTATTGTTGTTTGCCGCTTCACCTGCGATACCATATAGTAGATCCGAAATTGAAAATGATCCCATTCCATCACCGTAAAAGGATGCTCCTCCAAAATGATGACCTCAAACTCTCCCCGATGATACTCCGGATATGTACCTGTAAATCCTGCTCGAATCAGTTTCTGTTCCGCCTGCTTCCGTTTTTCTGCAATCTTTTGATGAAATGCCGTTCCATAATCCCGCTTTTCATAAGTACCTGACTCGGCTTCCACTGCCTGTAAGATGGTTTCGTAAAGTTGCTCTCTGCTTGGATCCGTCAGCGCTCTTGTCAGCCACCGTTCCAGAGATCTCGATGGAAATCTGCGGTACAAACGAAGCAGTGCCAAATATCCTCGATCCTGTGCCATCGCCGCAAACTGCTCCATACATGCAATTCCTTCATAAGTCGCAGGATATTTTTCTTCCAGCGACTCTCGTACCGGGGACCAATTCCGAAATGGAGCAAACTCTACCAGCCTCAAAAGTTCCAATTCTCCTTCTGTACAGACTTCTTCTCCCACATACGCAAATTTGTCATAGATCGTTCCTGCCATATAGACAAGCCGCCTCCACTGCTCCTGTCCTTCCATCCAAAAATGCCCTATCTCATGGTACTGATAGCAGGTTCTAGATTCACGGATTTTTTCAAAATGCAGTGTAAACACCGTTTCCTCCCCATGAAGCAAGCTCTTCTGCCGCACAACAAGTACATAAGCGCCCTCTTTCCCGGAAATCCTCGCAGACAGTTCCAATCCTCCCGCTTGCTCTTCTACGGCAACCTCTCCTACCATTCGGCAGTTTTCCAAGACCAGATAATCCTCAATCGCATCATTCATCATATATGGGATTAAATAACTTTTCCCGCTTTCCTCTTCTTTCTCTTCAGGTTCCTCGCAAAGTTCAAATACTTGATATTTAAAAATCTCCGCAAGCTTCCAAAACGCCAAAGGCATCTGCTCCTGCAGCCCATCCAGATATTCCGATAATTCCTCTCGCACTTTCACTGCCTCCATACTCTCACCTGCCTCTCTGCTATCTTCTTTCCTTCCGCTCTTTTATCCATAGCTGTTCCTATAACTGAAAACTCTTTCGAACGATCCTCTCAAATGCTTCTGCAAACTTTCTGTCATCCTCCTCGGTACGTCTGGCAGGTCCTTTCAGATGATGCTTGCTCTTTGCCCTTCTGGCTTTCTTAGCCATATGCCTCTCCATCAGGAGCCTGTCAATATTTTCATTTGTATACTCTCGTCCATTTTGATGGATACAGTAAGCACCTTTTCCAAGCACCATCGCCGCAACACCATAATCCTGCGACACAACAATATCCCCTCTGCTACATGCTCCGACAAGTGCAAAATCAACTGCATCCATCCCCGCACCGATTACTTTCACTTCACTATAATCAGATGACAATACATGATTCGTATCACAAAATAAAATGCAGGGAACACTATATTTCTCTGCAATCTGCTCAATCAACCTGATAACCGGACATGCATCCGCGTCTACTAAAATCATATATCTCCTCCTGAATCTGATATTATTTTCCACATCTTATATTTTGCTTCCCGCTTTTTTCCACATTTCCCATCTTTCATCCACATAAAAATCCCCATCCTGGCTTTTGACCTGTTCTTCTTCTTGTGATAGAATGACTTTATTAAATTGCCGTTCGAACGGCAGAATGGAGTTTTTTATGAAACAGATTGCAATAACTTATCCTGATGACAAAACTTTGATGTACCGTCTTCTCAGAACACAACTGACCGGACTGGTCGACGGAGTTCCTCACCTGACTGCAAATCTCGCAAATACTTCCGCACTTCTTGCCGGAGCACTGCGCGACATTAACTGGGTAGGATTCTACCTTCTGAAAGACGACACTCTGATTCTCGGACCATTCCAGGGAAAACCTGCATGCGTAGAGATCAAAGTAGGAAAGGGAGTCTGTGGTACTGCTGTCGCAGAAGACCGCACAATGCTTGTGCCAGATGTCCACGCATTCCCGGGACATATCGCTTGTGACTCTGCCTCTAATTCCGAAATAGTCGTTCCCATCCACTGCAGCGGGAAAGTAGTCGGTGTCCTCGATATCGACAGTCCATGCCTTCATCGGTTCGACGATGAAGACCGACATGGATTAGAATGTCTTGTCCACACGCTCGAGGGAATGCTGTCCGAATCCCTTCTGGAACTTTGCTAAAGAGAAGCTCATCCTACAAATGCTCTTATGCTTCTGTCAAAATCCGAATGATCTGCACACGTCTCTGTGTCATCAGCGCAAGCACATTTTTTGCCTGCGCTGTATTTTTTCTGGCAAATGTATTCTGAAGCTGTGGAAGAAATTTCTTCATACTCTGCATTCTCAGCCGCTCCATCGTCTGACCGATTCTCTGCATTGTCATTCTCGCAGCTGACCACTGCCCTCTTGTCACTGTCTGCCCAAGCCGCAGGAACTCCTGTCCCCTTACAAACTGCTCCAATTCTTTAAAATATTGTTCTTCCCCAAACTGCTCTATTCCTTCTGAAACACAGATTCCAAACTGCTCCAGTTTTTTTATCTGCACTGTTCTGTCTGCCACTATTTATACCTCCTGTCACTTCTTACATATGCCTTTTTTCATGATCTCCGGTCAGTTCATAGTAAAAAATGTACTGCTGCATCACACCCTGCATGCCCTTATATCTGCGGTTTGGAAATCCTCGCTTATAGTGCTTCTGAAGTGCCTGACTGATGTGTGTATCTATCGGAAATGCCTGCAGATGATGAAGCGCAAACAGACAGATACAGTCTGCAACTTTCTCACCGACTCCAAACAACTTTAACAACTCTTTCTTTGCTTTTGCATAAGGCAGATGTCGGATTGCATCCAGATCCACTTCCCCTGATACAATACTTTTTGCAGTCCGCACAACGTATTTACTGCGATATCCAAGATTACATGCTTTGAGATCATCATCCCCAAGTTCCGCTAGTTTTTCCGGCTCCGGAAATGTATAAAATGTATTTCCGGAATCGCTTGTCCTCTCCTCCCCGTATGTCTCACACAGATTTTGAATACACTTCCGGATTCTCGTGATATGGTTCTGCTGGGAAATCAGAAATGATGCTATCATCTCCCACAAATCCTGCCGGAGAATCCGTATCCCACTCCCCCACTCTGCCGCCGCGAGCAAGTAAGAATCATTTGGGTTAATCCCCTCTATATAACTTTGATAATCCGTTTCCAAATCAAAATAATCGTTCCATATCTCCTCAAACTCGTGCGGTGTGCAGAAAAATGTACATTGCTCTCCCTCCTGCAAGATTTCCAGAGATCTGCCAAATGCAATCACCCTGTAACAGTTCTCCGATACTCTCTCCATCCGAAAGCACTGCCCCGAATCGCAGATCTGCTGCAAGTTGAAATGTTTGCTCTGTCTTATCACCATATCGTTTCCTCTTCTCATCTTTATCTAGTATAGAAACTGCCCTATTATATCTGCTTCTTCACAATCTGGTACTCGTCTCCGAACTGATAATATGGACAATCCCGGAATTCTCCCCGGACAAACCGATACATCTCATCCTCATCCAGATTTTTGCTGCACACATAATACTCATACTCTTCATCGTATTCATAATTCATACAGCTCTCACAGTTTGTTATCCTTCGTTTTTGTGTACTTTTCTTTGTCACTGACCTTGTCAGAGATTTCCCTTCTGCCTTTTCTCCGATTGTTTCCATTTCATTTTATCCTTTCTTCCTCAACAACTACTCAAACCACTTTTTCTTTCGAAAAATCCACACTTCCACTGCCACAATGGCAAGACAAATTGCACTTACTACTATATAACCGTATTTCGCGTCCAATTCCGGCATATTTTTAAAATTCATCCCATACCATCCAGCAATCAATGTCAGCGGCATAAAAATGGTTGTAACGACTGTCAGAATTTTCATAATTTCATTCTGTCTAATATCAATCTGTGTCTGGTGCATTTCTCTTAACTGCATCGAATATTCTTTCAGATTCTGCACCATCGCATATAACCTTTCTGCTCGCTCGTAATACAGTCCGAATAAAAACTTATCCTGCTCATCTCCTAATTCCGCCGCATTCTGCTGAAGGGTCTCGCCAACATCTGACAACTGTTCATAATAGGCGCTCAATGCGGATAAATCCTTTCTGACCTCAAGCAGACTTCTGTTGAAGTCCTTTAATTCCCCATCTAGAAGCATCTCTTCCATCTGAGTGAGTTTCTCCTCATACTGCTGCAAATACAGCATATCATCTTTGATCAGATACTCCATAAAATCAAACAACAATAAGGATGCTGATGTAATATCTGTCATCTGATATCCCTGCATCTCGTCCAAAATTCTACGGACCTCTCCGTTGTTCTCAATAAAGATCAGTGTATCCTCTAACAAATAATATCCAAACCGAATCTTCTCTGCTGAAGGGTCTTTCTTCCGCGGAATTGAAAATGTCCCCGACACTCTCTGGTAGAAACGGTCTGCCTTACAAAACCGAATCTGCTCCAACTCATTACCTTTAAAGCTTCTTGGAAACTTCTCCGCATACAACCTTTGAAATTCTTCTGGCGTCAACAACTCAATCTGACAGGACTTTTGGCTGTCCTCCCACTTATAGTTCATCGTTTTTCTCCTTTTTCTAAACTTCTTTAGATTATTAAGAAATCCTTTTCTCTTTTGTCACACTTTCCTCACAACTTTATTTTATCATAACCTTATCAAAACAAAGAAGTCAATGGTTGCATTTATACTTTTATTATTTGTGGCTATTGTACTTCGCCTAACTACTACGTTTTGCGTTTACATAGAGCTTTTTCTTTTTAGCCGGTCAAGATGTATACAACATCTTTCCGGCTTTCTCCACAAAGTGAAAGAAGAAACTCACCTCCCCCGGCAGAGTTTCTTCTTTCTATGAGTTTTCATTACTTTCGCCTTCTGCCATTTCCCTTCTATTCTTTTAACAGAAATGGCTTATGTATCGGCGTCTCCATATCCCAGATTTTATATTCCCCTTCCCAATAATAAGCAGGTTTACACCCGCCGCTCTTGAACACGCGCATAAAATCTTCCATCGTATACACATCTTCCGGGAAATACGTCGCGAAAAATCCTACTTTCTCTCTTACATGGCAATCGCTGGAACCTACGGTAACCAACCCTAACTCTTTGGCATAATCTGCCGCCTTTTTATTTGCTTCCGGCAATGTGCTTCCATTTAACACTTCCACCCCGTCCAGCCCATGAACAATTTTCAAATTCTCTTCCAGCCCACGGTTGTTGTTACGAAACGGATGAGCACTGAAGCAAATTCCTCCCTGCGCTTTCACAAGGTCGATAAATTCCTGAGCATTCACTCGCTCTTTCGGATATTCTTCAATTCCGAATGCTACAATATCTCCTTGTAAGGAAAAAAATTCAATTCCGACAAAGATTGGAAATCCAGTCTTTTCTGAATATTCCGCCGCATACTCTTTCAGACCCATATCATCGTGGTCTGTAATGCAGACTGCCCCCAGCCCTCTCTTTTTTGCCAACTCTACGATTTCCTCTAATTTTAAGTGACTATCTTTGGAATAGGTACACTCATGCATGTGTAAATCAATAAACATTTTACGCCCTGATTCATTGGTCTTCCCCCTGAATCTTTCCCCTTTCTCTGTATCTTTACACCGAAATCCTGATGAAAAATTCTATTTTCCCGACAAGTGTACAACCATCTATTGACAAGCAAGAATATCTCTGCACACTAATCACTTCTAAAAATAATGTTATCACTCCAGCCACGTTTTTTCTAATAGAAATATAAAATAAGACAGAACACTTATTTGTTTTATCTATGAGTAACCCAAATTTTCTTTATCTCAATACACATTCGCTGATTTTTCTCCAGGAAATCTGAGAAAGCTGTGGAGTTTCTTCTTCTGTTTGTTCCAACTTCTGCCGCAATGCTTCTGCCAATCGCTGTTCAAATGCCGGGAGTTCTTCTGCCACCGGCTCATCGGCGTTCTCCATCCTCGGAAGTTTCACGAAAGTAATCTGCTCTCCCGGAACATTTTCCTCAAACCAGTCTTTCATTCCCGGAATATCTGAACAAACTACTTTGCATCCGCATGCCATCGCTTCAATATTGACAAGCGCCAGCCCTTCAAAAAAAGAAGGGAGTATAAATACATCGCTTTGTCGAAATTGCTCCGCCAATTCTGCTTGAGACAACATTCCTAAAAACTGGACCGGATAGCGACATTCTATCGCCAGTTGCTGTATCTGCTCATATTCCTCCTCCGGCCCATGTCCACCTGCAAGCACAACTTTCAATTTTTCTTTTGGATACGGAAGATAGGAAAACGCACGCAGCAGGCTGCATACTCCTTTCTTTTCTGAAACTTTTCCCGCAAATATAATCTGAAACGATTCTTTCTTCTCCTTTTTTTCACCAGTTTGAAAAAAGATCTTATCATTGTAACCGACACCGGCAACTTTTATTTTTTCTTCTTTGACTTGAAAAATTCTTTCGATTTCCTTCTTTTGTTCCCTGTGCAGTGCGATCACTCCGTCTAACTGCCGAATACGTTCCTTGATATACTCTCGCTCCAGAGTATTCTTTTCTATCTGCCGCAGATCCGATCCATGACAGATGGCAATGATCTTTTTCCCCGGATACCATTCCCTGACCATCGCTGCCAGAAGATAAAGGTGATGACAGACAATCACATCCGGGTTCAGTTCCCTCACTGCATCTTCAATCGTACGGCAAAATATTTCCCGAAATTGCCCCAACATCTCTGATGTCAGATCCTTGTAGCATGTGCTCTCATACGGCATCTCGTCAGACATCCCCGTAATTGCAAATGGAAGTGCCTCTGTCTGATAAAATACCGGATAGAACTTCACCCCATCAGGAAAATCAACCTGATCTTCCTCGTAAACTCCCCCGACAACAGACTGTTCATGTCCCGCTTCCGCCCAGTTTTTCACAAGTTCTGTCAGATAGACACCGCTTCCCGTGCTGTGTGGTTTCTGTGCTGTAATACTCAAAATCTTCATTCTCTTTTGTCCCTCTTTTTTTCCTCTTCATTTCTTCTGCTGTCTGGAAAGGCAGATACACTGCCTTTTCATCTACATGAAATAAATTTATTATACCACACTCTACTTGATTTTTGTGTCGTCTACCAGACTTTTCGTTAAATGTACTTAAACAAAATCATAGCTGATCCGATTTAGCTCTCCTCAAGTGCATTTGCCATCTCTTCCTGTCTTTATCCATTTCTCTTGAATCTTTTTCTTTTCGCATCGGCCTTTACTTACTTTAAGCATAGCAAAGCGCTGATTCTTCCACAACTGAACAGATCTCAACAAAATGTCCGGAAAAATTAACAACTGCTCAATAAAATTTCCTGAAGTACTTTGATTTCCTCTGACAAATATTTATTTTTATGAATGGCAAGATGAATGTTCCTTGTGACACTGATCTCCTTTAACGGCAGTATGACAATGCTTCCGTCTTCTGCCTCTTTCTCAATCATTCTTCTTGAGAAAATGGCAATCCCTCTTCCACGGATCACCGCATTTTTAATTGCTTCCGTATTCGTACTGCAAAATGTCCTGCGAAGCTGTACTCCACGATCCTCAAACATCTTTTCAATCTGATTGCGCTCCGCGCTGCCACTTTCTCTGCTAATGTATGACTCCCCCTGGAGCATCTCCAATGTCACACTTCTCTCTTTTGCAAGCCAGTGATCTCTTCCACAAACAACAACCATCTCATCCTTACAGACAGGTGTCAGGACGAGATCCTTGCTTTTTAAAATTCCTTCCACAATTCCAAGATCCACTTCATTATTTAAAATCTGTCTCTCAATCTCTGAAGAATTGCTCACATTGACACTGATCATACATTCTGGAATCCGTTTCTCTGCCTGATCCAGAATATCATTGATCAGGCATGTGCCCACAGATACGCTGCATCCAATCCTCAGACTTGTTGTTTCTACTGCCCGGTTCATCGCCGCTTCCATATGGTCGAACGAATCGAGAATATGACGGGAAAAAGAGAGCATCAGCTCTCCTTCTTTCGTCAAATATATCTTTTGTGAAAGCCGTTCAAACAGCTTTACTCCATAATGTTTCTCAAGTTCTGAAACTGCCTGGCTGATACTCGGCTGAGAGATGTGCAGCATCTTTGCCGCCTTGCTCATCCCGCCGTAATCTGCTACCGCCGTAAATATTTTCAAATGCCTGATCGTCATATATTCCTTCCCTTCTATCTTGGTCCCTGCTCTTCTTTTTCCCTAAAATCTTCGGATTTTTCTGCTTTTCCGGATGAACCTCACAGTGATTTAGATGGCTCCCAACAGTGCATAAATTACCGTCCCGACAACACCGCTTCCCAAAATAATTGCAATTGCGCTTACTTTGTATTTCCTCAGGAGGAACAGTGCTACGACAAAAATCCCCAACTCTACAACGCGAAGTTCACCAACTACCACTTCTCTTAACTCTGCCTGGAATAATCCCAACATCAAAATAGACGCACCTGCAGAGGCGATCAGAGATACGACTGCCGGCCGCATTGCTCCAAGAACAATCTGCACACCACCAACCGAACGATATTTATAATAGAAATGTGCAAGGATCAGACAAATGCAAAAGGATGGTATGATACATCCAATCGAACAGAGCAGGACACCTGGAATCCCGGCAATCCGCATTCCTACGAACGTTGCTGAATTGATGGAAATCGGTCCCGGTGTCATCTCTGCAACCGTGATCAAATCTGAAAATTCTTCCAGTGTCATTAACCCGTAAATATTGACAATCTGTTCCTGAATCAGTGGAATAGCAGCATATCCACCGCCTACACTGAACATTCCAACTTGTATGAAAGCAAAAAATAATTTTAATAATAACATTTATGCAACCCCTCCATTCTTTTTCCGAAAAGTTCCTACAGCAAGGTCCAGCAGACCAATTCCAAGACAAGCGAGAATAATGATCATTGCGCTGACATCCAACAGATACGTCGCAACAAAAGCGATGATCATCATGGAAATATACAGAATCCGTTTTGTCTTTATCACATTTCCAGCAAGGTTAATGACTACGTCAAAGATAACCGCTGCCACACCTGCCCGCATCACCTGCAGCGCTGTACTGATATACGGATTTGTACGGAACTGTTCATAGAACAGTGAGATGATGGAAATAATGATCATCGGCGGAAGAATTGTACCAAGAATAGCCGTCAGTGAACCTATTACCCCTGCGATCCGATATCCGATGATCACCGAAGCATTCACCGGAAGCGGACCGGGCGCTGACTGTGTGATCGCCGTCACATCAAGCATCTCATCCTCCTCCAACCACTGCAGCTCTTCCACAAATTTTTTCTTCATCAAGGATACAATGACAAATCCCCCTCCGAATGTGCATGCACTGAGCACAAACATTGACTTAAATAACACCCATAGTTTACTATAATCCTTTTTCATAATGCTCTCCTCCATTTTCTATGTAAACCTTCTCTGGTCTTCCCTGTTTCCGAAATGAGTTTATCACACTCTATATCATTTGTAAAATACATAAGTTTTATATAACTTATAGGCTATTACTTATAGTATTTTTATCTTTCCCTCAAAATATTAAAAAAAAGACTGTTGAAAAATGTTTTTTCATTTTCCAACAGTCCCACACTTCACCCTCGAAAAAAGGAAGGATCTAACCTTTTACAGATCCACGCATCATCCCGGAAATCAAAAACTTTCGAAAGATTAACGCTGTAATGGCCGGCGGAATCACAGTTATAATCCCTGCTGCAGCAGTCAGACCGTATTGAATGGAGTCCTTTGTCATGAACTCTGATACAACGATCGCCACCGGTTTTGTCTCCACAGAAGAAGCGAGAATTAACGGAATCTGAAACTGATTCCATGTGTTTAAAAATATGATCAATGCTGCTGAGAGGATGATCGGATAAGAAATCGGAAGAAAAATCCTCATAAAAACAGCAAGCCTTCCGCAGCCATCAATCACTGCCGCTTCTTCTAATTCTTTTGGTATCGTAGAAAAATAATTGGACATCAGCCAGGTAATCATCGGAAGATACGAACTGACATAAACAAGGCTGAGCCAAAATACGTTATCCAACAACTGTCTGGCAACAAAAATCCGAAACAGCGGAATGATCGTCGCCATGACAGGAATGACCATCGTGATCAAAAGAAGATTCCGGATAAATTTTCTCCCTTTAAATTCCATACGACTCAACGTGTATGCACTCATCAGACAGATTGGAATCCCAACCAACAAAGTCATGCCAACCGCTTTTAACGAATTTGCGATGCCGGCAAACAAAAGCTGTCCTTTCCGACTTCCTCCAAACAGTTCCAGATAGTTTTTCCAGGTAACTACTTCCGGAAGAAGCGCTGTCGACTTCGCAAGCATCGCATGCTCCGGAGTAATAGACAAAATAAACGCCCACACAAATGGTCCAAGCGTCAGAAGAAGGAATACAAGTAAGCACAAAACATACCCTGCTTTTTTCAACCATTTCATTAGTATTCCACCTCCTTATTCAGACTCCGCAAGTAAAAGATTCCTAAGATTGCGGCGAGGAACATTACCAGATAGGTAACTGCGCTTCCTTTTCCAAAGTCCAGGAAACTAAAGGTCGTCAAATAGCTTTCCACAAGGATATTTTTCCCCAGATCGCTATAACCAGATAACGCAACAATCTCATCAAAAACATTGATCGCTGTCACCGAAGTGGATGTCACTCCGATTCCAATAAACGGAAGCATCAGCGGGAACGTGATCCGCCGAAAAATATTTGGAACATTTGCGCCATCGATTTTTGCAGCTTCATATAATTCATGTGGAATCGACTGTCTTCCGGCAAGACATACCAGCGCCATAAACGGAATGCTCCTCCAAATTACTACAATGGATACGACAAAGAGAAGTGTCCACCTCGAATTGAGCCATTCGACCGGCTGATCGACCACTCCCATTCCGATCAGCAGCTTGTTCATCAGACCGTATCCCGGGTAAAAAATAAATCTCCACAAAATTCCATTTACATAAGGCGGCAGTGCCCACGGAAGAACCGCAACTGCAAGCAGAACTCCGGAAAACTTTACTTCAATATTCAAAAACAGAGAGAGCAGCACCCCGAGAATGGTTGTTCCAAACAAAATCAGTACGAGAAGGAACACCGTATTCTGGAGGCTGTACCAGAAGGACTCTGATTTTAAAATATTTATGTAGTTATCGAATCCAATAAAATGAACGTCATTTGGCGCAGTCAGTTTCCAATACTTTAGGCTGTAAGAAAAGGTTGCTGCAATCGGATAAAATACTAATACACCCATGATCAATATCATGGGTGTGAGTAAAAGATATGGTAAAATCTTCTTTTTCATTATTTCTGTCCTGCTAACTCAGTGATCTTAGTATCCATTTCTTTGAAAGCTTCCTCAGCTGTCAGTTCACCAAGAGCCATTTTGTTGATTGCATTGTACATTGCATTGCTCATCTCCGCATAGTAAGACGGGATTCCATCCGGGAATGGAGAAGAAATTAACTTCGCCTCTTCCAGCATTGCACCAGCATTCTGAATTTTATCATCGTTGATGAGTTCTTCTAGCACTGAATTTCTTGTTGGAATCGCACTGTTTGTTTCGTTTAATTTTTTCTGCATATCAGCAGATGTATACCACTCAACAAATTTTTTCGCTGCTTCTTTGTTTTTAGAAAATTTTGTTACACCAAGCGCTTCTGGAAGAGCCATTGTCACTTCGGATTTTCCTTCTTTTCCCGGTGTAAGGATTGGTGTAATCTGTCCGACAACACTGCACTCCTCTGGATTTGTGCTTCTGGATACAAAAGAAGTCGGTCCTGTTAAGAAGCTTGCGCTTCCACCTGTCAGACGTTTATAGGCATCCATACCAGATGAAGTCTTATCTGCCGGATCTACAAGTTCTTCCTGAATCAGAGTTTCCATGTACTTTAAAGCCTCTGTTACAGATTCTTCATTTAAAGTACCATCTTCATTATAGACAACACCATTCATCGTATATGCAAGCCACATCAAGCAAGTCGTTGTTTTTTCCTCTGCATTTAATGCAATTGCAAAAGGATGCTCTACTGTCCCTGTAGATTTTAATGTTCGGCATGCTTCCAGCACATCCTCCCATGTCTGAGGCTCCTCTGTGATTCCGGCTTTCTCAAACTGTTCTGTATTATAGTAAGATAAACGGTAATCGTTTGCATATGGGATTGCAAGCACTTTTCCATCTTTTGTAAATGTTTCCAGAGTAGGCATATCTGCTTTTACTTCATCAGAAACGTCTAATGGCTCTAACCAGTCAGCCGCATAAAATTCACCAACCCATGACCAGTCTACTTCTACCACATCTGCAACGGCCTGTCCTCCTGCAGCTGCAGTAACCATTTTTTCACGAATATCATCCCAGCCAACTTCATTGACTACAACTTCTATTCCTGTTTCTTTTGTAAATTCATCCAGCTGTTCATCTGTAGGGACTGCCCAATCAGGAGCCATAAATGTAATAGACTGCGCTTCTTTTTTATCTTCTTTTTTACTTCCTTCAGTTCCGTCGGCTTTGGAACCGCATCCTGCTAAAGCAGTCACTGACATAGCAGTCACTAATAATAAACTGACTAATTTCTTTTTCATCTTGTTTCCTCCTTGTATTGTTTTCTATTCCTTTTTAGTTTAACAACGGAATACATGTAATTCAAGCTGATATTATAAATAATCATGTAGGTGATGTCAATGCAATTGTTTCCTCTTTCCAAATCATATTTTATTTTCCGGGTACTAAAATCAATTCACAAGTGCATTCCTGGTATTTTTCCTTTACCTGCTCATTTACCTGTCTCAATGCAGACTCCAGGTCCCGCACAGACATACTTTCTGTTGCAATCTGAAAATAAACTGCGATCCATAAATGTCGTCCTGTCTTAGTCACATCATAAAACACAGGGGAAAACTGATATTTCTCTAAAATCGGATTGCAAAGTGTTTTAATCTCATCCACTACATGTTTTTCCGGTGAAAACAAAAATACTTCTTTTATCGCATTCCACAATACTTTCACACTTTCCGGAAGCATGAAGATCATCACTACTACCGCCACAATCTGATCAAAATATGGAGCTACAAACGCAATCGGTGTTCGCTCTAAATAAAGTGATATGAAAAAAGCAAATGACATACCCAAGCTGTAAACAATATCCAATTTCCATCCTAACAATTCTGCTTCGATGGTAGGAGAGGATAAATTTCTGTTCCACTTTTTCATAATCACAAAAATAATAATACTTGCTATCCCCAAAAATAATTGAAAAACAGAAATTTGTGCATTATTCACCGCATTACCACCTGCTAATGCCGACTCAATAATCTCTGCCGAAACTCCCATTGTCACTGACAGCATCATGACTCCTTTGATAATGACAAATATGGACTCAATCTGAAAATATCCATAGGGATGTTTTTCCGATACCGGCTTATGAAACAATGGTGTTAAAAATAGTAACAAAGCAATAAATACTAATTCGGAAGCATCATATACCGCATCCGTCAAAGCTGATTGTGAGTGACTGTAAATAGAAAATATAAATTCTATGACAGCAAACGCAAGTCCTGAAATAAAGGACATCATTAAAATCCGCTTCTCTTTCTTTTCTGTTATCATGACATCAACCTTTCTTCTTAATAGTCTGATCTTTCTATTTTGTACCTGCTCCCAGGTCTTACAGAAGTAGAAAATAGACTACCGTTTTTCCGGTAGCCTATGAATCTCTTATTTATTCTTTTAATGTCCGCAGTGACCACTTCCGCATCCGCCGCCTGCACAGTTCTCATGATGCTCGTGTTCCCCTTCACGATGACTGCATTTCACATTTGGATCATAAGAAAGTGCTTCGTTTAAAAATGCCTCAACAGCTTGATCTGCCTCTCCGGTCACTCCTCCATAAAGCTTGATTCCCACTTCCGCAAGCGCTGCCTGTGCGCCGCCTCCAATACCGCCGCAGATTAAAACATCCACTTGATGCTCCGCAAGCAGTCCTGCAAGCGCTCCATGTCCGCTTCCGTTCGTGTCTACAACTTGACTCGTTGTGACTTTTCCGTCTTCCACCTCATAAAATTTGAAGTGTTCTGTGTGTCCAAAATGCTGAAACACCTTTCCTTCTTCATATGTTACTGCAATTTTCATTTGAATCTTCCCTCCATTTCGATTCTGTCAATGCCAGTAAACAAAGTTCTTTTCTCTTTATTTATGAACCACACTGGTATTTCTTTTTTATTATACATCCAAAACGGAAGCCTTACAATCTTATCGTCCCTTTTCTTTTCAATTCTCTTTTTAAGAAGAAACGTCTGTGACTTCATTACAGAATTTTCTTTTTGTTTCTGCGATGATATAGCCATCACAGATCACATACTATCGTAAGGAGGATTACCATTATGCACATTCAATTAGACGAACGTCTTACCAGTTATATGAAAGAACATCACAAAGAAAATATTCTGATCACTTCTATGCTCTGCCATACTTGAGGCGGCTCCCGGCTGGAGGTTTCAGCAAGATTTATCGACACAGAGGAAACTGCCGCATTAAAAGCAGATCATTTTCAAGTATTCCCTCATCCACTTGGGAACGTCCTGATCCGCCGTATCCCACAGCACATGGAGGAAACAGTGACACTTGGACTCTCCAAATTTTTTAAAAGGATCACGGTGCAAGGAATCTACTCCGCATAGCAGCCCGTTTTTTCGCACTCCCCCTTTGTAGATACTGTCATTCTAATTGATTGGCATGACAGTATCTCTACCCTAAAATAACCGGCTCATCATATTCGACTCCCCATGTTTCTACTATCACTTTTTCCATGTATTCCGGCTCAATCGGTTCATTGACATCCACTCCCGGAATTCCAATATCTACTTTTTCTGTCGGAAGTGCTATAATCTGTTCCACAACTTCCCAGCCTTCTATGACTTTCCCAAATGCCGCATAGCCTCCATCGAGACGTTTGCCAGCTTCATCCGTCAGTGTAATAAAAAAACAGCTTCCCGAAGCTACATTTCCCTCTCCGCCCATCGCGACAGTCCCGCGCTCAAACGGAATATCATTCGGAAACCCGTTATTTCGATATTCTCCATCGAGTGAGATTGCACACCTTTCATCCTCAAAGTCAGAATAACTCGGCTGCAATACAAATCCCGGTGCAATCCTTCTAATCTTCCGGTGATCAAACAGTCCTTTTTTCGCCAAAGAAATAAAACAATTCACCGTATTTGGCGCCTCTTTTGGGTATAGCTCTACCTTAATGTCCCCAAATCTTGTCACAATAATTGCAATAGGATTTCTTTTTTCTTCCATATCCCTCTCTCCTTTTTCTCAAACTTTTCATTTGTGATCCGCTTTTTCTGATAGGAAAAACGTGCGTGAAACCTCTCCAGCTTTTCACACACGTTTTTTGAACCTTCCTTATATCCGATGCAGCAATGCTGCTCTCATGCCATCTGCCAGTGCACGATTAACGCTTTACAAAATATTCTTCATACCATACAAGGAACGTATAGATTGTCCAAACTTTTCTCCAGTTGTCAGAATTTCCTCCGACATACTCATCAAAGATTGTATTGATCTCTTCTACATTGAAGAATTTCTCTGCCATCTCGCTGTGGAATTTGGCGCGCACATCTTGATTATAGCGGTCATCTGCCATCCAGATACGAATTGGCACGATAAATCCGAGTTTCTTTCGGAACGCAATCTCTTCCGGCAGCATTTTCTGTGCCGCTGTACGGAACGCAACCTTATTCTGCTCTTCATTCACTTTATACTTCGAAGGCATTCTCGATGCAATATCGAAAATACGCAAATCTGTCAACGGCATACGAACCTCAAGTCCTGCCGCCTCACTCATCTTATCTACATTGAGGTAAATATCTCCCTCCAGCCAGATCTGGATATCGATATTAGACATCTTTGTCAGAGGATCCAGCCCTTCCATCTCTTCGTAAATACTCTGTGCCACTTCGATTGGCAGTACGTCCGGGTCATATTTTTTCAATATTTTCTTCTTCTCGTCTTCTTTCATAATGTTCGTGTTACCGACATAGAAGTTCTTTAGATTCTCCCCGTATCGCTCTGCATTGCGGTACATATTGTACCCACCGAAAAATTCATCTGCACCTTCTCCTGAATAGCAGATCTTCGTATGCTCTGCAGTCGCCTGACATCCAAGTGCAAACACAATCGCAGAAGCATCCCCAAGCGGCTGCTCCATATTGTACATGACATATGGGACAATATTAAAATATTCCTCCGGATTGATCACACGTCTGGAAATCTTACGTTCTAAAATGCGCGCAGTCTCTACAGCCAGTACGGACTCATCGAACCGTTCTTCCTCATAACCGCATGTATCCGCAGTATCGGCATCAGACATCGCAAGTACATAGGAAGAATCCACTCCGCCTGACAGGAAAGACTCCACTCGCTCGTCTGAAGTCTTTACTTCCTTCATGATCTCGCCAAGTGTCGTGTGGATCTCGTCTGCCCATTCCTCAAGAGACTTGCTGTCATCCGGATGAAATTCCGGCTTCCAATAGCGCTTTACTGTCACTACTCCGTCCTTCCAGATAAGGTAACGTCCCGGAAGCAGTTTCTTCAGTCCGCGGAAAAACGTATTCTCTCCTGCCACGTAAGTCAGACTGAGATAGATCTGCAGCATCTCCTCATTCAATTCTTTGACAAACCCTGGCTGCTCCATGATTCCCCGGATTGTTGTTCCATAGAGAAGCTGTCCATCTTCCGTCTCATAATAGTAGAACGGCTTCGTGCCAAACTGGTCTCTGAGACAGAATAGCTGTTTTTCCTCTTCATCCCAGAGCGCAAAAGCAAACATTCCATACAAATGCGCTGCCATATCAAACTGCCATGTCTCAAATGCCCGGACCAAAATCCGCTCCTCTCTCTCTCTTCTGGATAAGCTTTTGTCAATGCAAAGCTCTTCACAAAGCGCCTCCCAGTTGCGAATATGTCCTCTGTATTCCTGAACTTTTATCATATGTTTCCCATCCTTATAAAGTGTAAATTCATCGGTTTCCAAAATACATTCAGGAAGAGAAAACTCCCTTCCCGCTTGTACACCCCTATTATAAACCAAAGTTTTTCCAATAACAACTGCTTCCTTACACTTTATCTTTCCCGTACTTCTCCCCTTTATCATTCTTAAACAGTGGTATTTAAACAGCAATGCTTATGCAACTCTTCCTGCTGCCTCCTGATATGCTCTCAACTTTCTCCTTGCATCTTCACTCAGATTCCGCGGCACCTGTATTTGAATTGTCACATACTGATCTCCTTTTCCGGATGGCTGACCCATATGTGCGATTCCCTTTCCGGCCAGTCTCACTTTTGTTCCGGATTGTGTTCCTTCCTTGATCTTGCAGCTTACCTTTCCGTAAAGTGTCGGCACAATCACCTCACCGCCCAACACCGCTGTTGTATACGGAATCTGAATGGTCGTGTAGACATCGTCTCCCTTCCGTTCATAACCGACTTTGTCTTTTACTGAAATTTCCAGAAACAGATCTCCGGCTTCCCCTCCGTTCATCCCGTCCTGTCCCTTTCCTTTCAGCCGGATTTTCTTGCCGGAAGAAATTCCCGCCGGAATGTGTACTTTCAGAGACTGTGCACGTCCACTTGCGTCTGTATAAGAGATGACCTTATCTCCTCCAAATGCTGCTTCCTCAAAAGTCACCTCTAATTTTGCAGTGACATCTGCACCTTTCCTGCGATAACCGCGCGGTCCAGTTCCACTTCCCCTTGCTCTCTGAAAAGAACTTCCAAAAATGTCATCAAAAAAATCATCCATATTTCCGTCTTCAAAATGAAATTCCTGGTAGCTTCCGTCCGGACTTCGATAGAACTTCGCCCCTTTAGGTTCTCCGTACGACTGATAGGCGCCCGGATCTGCTCCCATACTTCCATCAAAGGCTGCTGTTCCAAATCGATCGTACAACTTTCGTTTCTCTTCATCGTGCAGGATCTCGTAAGCTTCGGTCACTTCTTTAAATTTCTCATTTGCAACAGAATTCTCCTGATTGGTATCCGGATGATACTTTTTTGCCAGTTTTCGGTATGCCTTCTTGATCGCATTCGCGTCTGCATTTCTGTCCACTCCGAGAATCTTGTAATAATCCTTATTTGCCGCCATAACTATTTCTCCCCTTTCCTACTACAATTTTTATGCAAGATTAAAAATTTCCTGCGGAATAAAAACGGGACTGCATGTCACAGTCTGTAATCATGCAGTCCCAAATCTATATAGAGTGTGTCTGAAAATCTATCACTGCTTTCTTGATCCGTAACAAAAAGTTCTTCCCCATACACACCTACCAGCACTATCCTTCGATGGCAATATATTTCTTCTCCTCAGCTTCTACTTTCTTCTGATCCTTCTTCGGGATTGCAAGAACAAGTATACCATTTTCATATTTTGCCTTAATGTCTTCCTGAGTGATATCCTTTCCTACATAGAAACTTCTGCTACAAGATCCGGAATATCTTTCTCTTCGGATATAATTGCCTGTCTTCTCATCCTTCTGATTGTTGTTCTTCGTCGTCGCCGCCTGGATGGTCAGATAACCATCTTTTAATTCTGCGTGAATGTCTTCTTTCTTATATCCCGGAAGGCTTACTTCCAATTCGTAGCCATGTTCATGCTCCTTAATGTCTGTCTTCATCAAAGACTCTGTGTTCGCTCTCTGGTAACCTCTGAATGGGTAATCAAAATCAAAGAAATCATCAAACAAATTCTCTCCAAAAATACTAGGCATCATCATAAATCATCTCTCCTTTTCCATTAAAATCTTATTGATAAATGTCATTTATTGGAACCGGTGATGTGGGGACTATTCAGATCTTCTCATCCTTTCTTCGTCCTCCTCCTTTGTTCTAGTTGTAATATAACACTTATGTTAGCACTCGTCAAGAGGGAGTGCTAAAAAAATTGTGAACATTTTGTGTCCTGCCAGTATTCCTGTCCTATGACCGTTTCATCCCTCCCCTTTATCAAAAACTACTCTCTGAGTCTATAACTTTTATACTAACATCTTTTATTATATTATCATCCATGACAATGTGAATCACACTCTCTCCCAGCAGCTCACCAGCTTTGGCAACTAACAAAAGTTTCCCATGATAGGTTTTCCAACAATGACTATCATAAGATGTTGTTGTCTGGGGATCTGCATTTCCAACTGCAAGAATCTGGACATTTCCTTCAGCTACTACTTTAATTTCTTTCTCCTCTGTCAACACTTCTAAGCCATCTTTATCTACAAGGCTCAACTGAATAAAAACAAGTTCCTCCGTACCTTTTATCATTACTTCCTGAGAAACATCTACTTTCACTCCCCTGGCAGTCCCTGCTGTTTTTAATTGGCAGGAACTGCTTTCTTTCCCTTGGTTATAACTTATGGCAGTAACTTCTCCAGGCTCATACTTACATTCAAAGGTACTTACATATCCAACTTTTTCTCCTGCTGGTTTTTTCCCAAGCGATTTCCCATTTATGAATAATTCTACCTCTTCATCTGCTGAATATACATCTACCATTGCAGACTTTCCTTCATATCCTTCCCATGTCCAGGAAGCAATATTATCTTTCAGCATCCAAGGTGTCTTTGAATGCTTCATTCCAGAACGGTCAACCCGTTCCACCGCAATATATGGTTCTTTTCGCATTCCATATACAATTTCGCGCAAATAACTAATCGGTCTTCTGTATCCTGTCAGATCAATGTCTCCAATATATGCAAGTCGATCCGGAAAATAACTTCCAAAATTAGTTTTCTCATCATAATAGAAAATGCCACATCCTGCTTCTCCTAGATAATCATAGCCCGACCATGTAAAATCTCCCAGTACTTGATTTGATTTTTTTACAACAGACCAAAGTCTTGCAATATCTGCTGGAAATGTTTCTGTCCCAAGAACACATTTATTTGGATACAATTCTGTATCCAACAGATGTCTGCCTGTCAAATAATTTAATCCTATAATATCCATCGCTTCACAACTTTCCTGCAGGACTTCTGTCATAAGCGGATGTTTTGCAAAGGCATCACCGACTTCTCCCTCCATCAATTGCATAAAGCTATTAATCGCGTTGCTTCCTGAGGAATCATTTGTCTCACTATTTTCTGCATCTTTTTTAAATAATGGCGCTAAATCTTGCATAATCGGATACATTTTTGCTCCGGCTGCATTCAGGCCATTGATTCCATTTGTAGTATATCTCGTTCTGTCTTTTTCTTTTATATAATTACAGATAGTACGGTTAATTTCTGCACCACGCTCTGTTCCCACTTCCTGAATTTCATTTCCGATGGAATACATAATAACTGATGGATGGTTATAATCTTTTTGGATCATTTTATCTACAATATTTTTCCACTCATTAAAAAATGAGAATGCATAATCATGGTCATTTTTATGAATGGTCCACATGTCACATAATTCATCCATAACTAAAATCCCATACTTGTCACATGCATCAAGAAAATCTTTTGCTGCAGGATGATGTGCGCTGCGTACACTATTAAATCCAGCTTGCTTTAGCAATTTACATTTCCGATATTCTGCTTCTCTATATGTCGCCGCACCAAGAATCCCATTATCGTGATGAACGCAAGTTCCACGTAGTTTCACAGACTCACCATTTATTCGAAGACCATACACCGAATCCAAAGTGATCCGGCGAATCCCATACAGAAACTCATTGGTATCCCATACTTTTTTCTCAGAGAATATACTCACTTGACATTTATACAAATGCGGAGTGTCACAGTTCCATAATTTAGGATTTTTAATTACAATCTCTTGACGAATTTGATTTTCCGAATTTCCAAAGGCTGTTAAATGCGTCACTCCTCGGATTACATTTCCATCTTCATCACTCATTTCTATCTGTACTTGAAGTTTTTCCTTTTTTCTTGTCTGATTCACAACAGTAGTCACAAATTCTACCACTGCAAAGTCTTTCTCCACATTTATCGTTGTAGCATGCACTCCGTCCACTGGTATTTGTATGAGTTCTCCAACAAACAGATTCACATTCCTGTAAATTCCGCTTCCTGTATACCATCTACTATTTTGCTCCGCCGAATTATCTGCTACTACTTTTAATTCATTTTCCTGCCCATATTGTAAATATCGGTCCAGTGAAGCATAAAAATTAGAATATCCATATGAATTCGTTGTTATCAGTGCACCATTCAAATACACCATTGCTTTTTCATAAACACCTTCAAATTCTAACGTTACCGTTTTATCCTTCCACTCTTCCGGGGCAACAAATGTTTTAAAATAAGTATATATTCCTCCTGGATAAAAACCTGTAGCTCCACCATTTTTTGTTGTCTCACAAGGAGTCTCATGAATCATGGCATCGTGCGGAAGTGAGATATCATCTGCTTCCTTTCCGTACATTTTCAATGTCATTAGTGACGGTATACAACCTTTTACAAATTTCCAGTTTTGGTTAAAATTACTTTTCAACATTATGTTTTTCATCCCATTCTTTATTTGCTTTTTCTACTTTCAGCATACTTAAAATAATTGTAATAATCACTCCGAATACAACCGGAAGTGTAATATACATATGAAAGATCATATTAATTGCGCTCTGAGATTGTACTGTTGCCGTTCCAACATATCCTCCTATGTTCAAAAGCCAGCCGACTGCTGCTGTACCAATTCCACCGCCAACTTTTACCCCAAGAGAAGAACAGCTAAACATGGTTCCATCCATATGTACTTTTTTTGTTCTATAAGTATATCCGCTAATTTCTGCGATCAATGCGTTTAATGTTCCGCTAAGAGTTCCTGCAAAAACACCTTTCATAAACATTACCAATAAGAGCATAGGTACATTTCTTTTTACTGCAAAATAAACAAAGAACACACTCAAAACTGTATTGATCACATATCCCCAAAAATTTACCTTCTGCATACTTCCTGCCTTTTTTACAAGCATAGGTGTAAATGCTAATGCAATAATTACAGGAAACATTTTCATCATAGAAAAGGAACCTAATAAAGAGGCATCTCCCAACACATATGTAGTAAAATATATCCCGCTGCCCGTTGTCAATCCACTCATTGTATAATATACGATATACAAAACAAGAATCATAATATAATACTTATTTGCAAATAAAATTTTGATTGTATCCACAAAACTTAATTTATCATCTTTTTGTCCTGCTTCTTCCTGTATTTCTGTGTTTTCTTCATCCGGAACTTCTTTTACTGCCAGACAGCTGATCGTATTTACAACCAGACCAATCACTGCACAAATAAAAGCAACCACTCTCCATCCTTTTGCTCCGCCACCAAAATGTGCAACTGCACCTGTTACCGCAAACCCCATCACAATATTAGTAACAACTGCAAACATAAAACGAATAGATCCTAATTGTACTCGTTCTGTAGAGTTTTTTGTGATTAATGCAGATAATGTTGAATATGCAATTCCATTTGCAGTATAGAAAATAGCATTTAAACTTGTGTAAAATACAAAGAAATATGCATATTGCGCTGTTTCTCCAATATCAGGCACTGAAAACAATAATAATAGACATAGCGATACTCCAATTTGAGCATATAGCATCCATGGACGAGCTTTTCCCAGTTTGCTTTTTGTTTTATCAATCATTCTCCCAAAAAATACATCTGTAACTCCATCCAATACCTTTGAAACAAGCATCAATGTTCCTATAATTCCAGTATTCATTCCCATTGTGTCTGATAAATATAACAATAAGAAACTAGATACCAATCCATAACTACAGTTTGATGCTAGATCCCCTGCACCATATGCAAGTTTCTGATACCACTTCAAATATTTTTTCTCTCTCATAATTCCCTCCATCATATACTCGTATTTGTTACATTTTTTCTCCTCATTCGAATGAATACATAATTGCAGCACATGTCAAAATGTACTATAATCTAACTAGCATAGTATTATATTATTATAAATCTTCTTTTATCACAATGTTAAAAAAAGACCTACAAGCAATCAAATTGTATCATATTCACGAATAAATGGAGGCTTCTATGAGTAATAGCAGAAAATCCTTGGAGGAATTCCGTTCCAAATTTTTGAAAGTTCATAACTTTCACAGTAATTTCAGTCAGTATTATCACATAGATACACCATTCAGTGTTGTACTTGAAGTCTATCGATCTGATTTAGAAAACAAATACTTTAAGATTGCTAATTTCTCCCCAAATGATTTTTCTGAGATTTTAATTGATGATGAATCTCTTTTATCCTCAATGGCAAAACGCCCTCTTCACCAACATGATTTTTTTGAATTCATGTTTGTCCAACAAGGTGAGGTCATTTTTAAAATAGAAAATACTGAGCGCATCTATCCAGCGGGAACCGGATGTATTGTAAATTGTAATCTTCGACATTTAGAAAAAATGTCATCTGACTTTCGTATTTTCTTTTTAAACCTTTCAAAAAATTATGTAAAACAACTGCTTGATTCCATCTCCGGTTTATACTTTGACATTGAAAATAACACTTCTTTGCATACACTTTTTCATTTTTTATATAAAAATGCCTCTACCGAAGAGAATACTAAAAAAGAATACCTTGATTTTTTCCCTGTATATAATAATAGTGATTCTTACAAGGTAATATATAATTTAGAAGAAAAAATTACAAAAACTCTTCTTGCGCCAGTTGCCGGAGATTCATTTTTTATTAATGGTTTCATATTTCAACTATTTGATCACCTATCAAATAGTGAACTATATCATACTACAACTGTCGATATTGATTACAACAACGACTTTTTAATTTTTACAAAATTGACCCATCTTTTAGAAGATTCTAACCAACAACTATCACGCCATGAACTTTCCAAACTGCTAAACTATAGCGGAGACTACTTAAATCGTATTTCCAAAAAATATAGCGGTATGACGCTCTTTGAATATTCGATGACTTTTATCATACGAAAGGCAGAATACTATCTCCTAAAAACAGATTATTCTATTTCACATATTATTTCTATTTTAGGCTTTACAAACCGAACACATTTTTATCATATTTTTTATTCAAAGCATCACATGACACCGAAAGAATATCGATTAAAATATTGGGATAATTCTTATCAAAATAATTAAAAAATCCCCTGCAAACATCTCTGACAATGTATGCAGGGGATATAACTAAAAGCTAGCTTTCTACTTTTCCCTAAATCGGTTCAAAATCCGCAACTCCATGCTTGCACAGTGGACAAATATAATCATCCGGAAGTTCCTCTCCTTCATAGATATATCCACATACCACACATACGAATCCTTTCTTTCCTTCTGTCTGCGGTTTTGGTTTTACATGTTTCTGATAGTAAGTGTATGTCATCGTTTCTTTATCATTCATCACACGAGCCTCTGTCACGGTACAGATAAACATTCCGTGTGTATCCAGATCCACATACTGCTCCACTTTCAATGCAAGAAAGGCATTGATATATTTTGGAAGGAAGGCAACACCATTGTCTGCACGCAGCAGATTCCATCCTTCGAATTTATCTGCTTCTCTTCCGCTCTGGAATCCAAATCTTTCAAACACTTTAAACGGTGCTTCCACAGAGAGACAGTTGACATTCATCACGCCAGTCTTCTTGATGATATCATGCGAATAATTCGCCTTATTGATATTGACTGCCACACGGTTCGGATTGTCTGTCAGCTGTGTAACAGTGTTGACGATCAGTCCGTTATCCTTCTCACCGTCTCTTGAAGTCACAACATACAGTCCATATCCAAGACGGAACAGCGCTGTCAGATCATTTTTATTTGCTTTGTCATCTGACTGGGCAATATATTCCTGACATAACTCGTCTGCCATCTGATCTAACTCTTCCAGATTCTCTTCGCTCAGCGAGGACATGATCTTTACTGAATTTTTCATCCATGTAATATCCTGGCTGTCCTCAAACATTCCCTTCATAACTCTTGCTGCCGTCGGTGCCCAGCTTCCGTTCTCAATGAATCCGATCGTGCGCTTCTGGTAATTGCGCGCGGTCAGATGCTCAATAAAAATTTTCATAAACGGGAAAATATCTGCATTATATGTCGTTGTCGCCAGTACTAATTTTCCATAGCTGAATGCATTTTCCACTGCTCTTGCCATATCTGCGCGTGCAAGGTCACAGACATACACATCCGGACATCCTTTTTCTTCTAATTTCGCAGCCAAAGTTTCTGCTGCTTTCTTTGTATTTCCGTAGACCGATGTGTAAGCGATCATCACACCTTCTTTTTCCACTGCATAAGAAGACCAGATATCATATTTCTCGATATAATGTCCAAGATTCTCCTTTAAAATCGGTCCGTGCAGCGGACAGATCATCTGGATATCCAGTGTCGCTGCCACTTTTAAGAGGTTTTGTACCTGTGTACCATATTTTCCGACGATTCCGATATAATAACGGCGAGCTTCGTCATCCCAATCTTCCTCCACATCATTTGCCCCGAATTTACCAAATCCATCTGCAGAGAACAGTACTTTTTCTGTACTGTCGTAAGTAACCATAACTTCCGGCCAGTGTACCATCGGAGCGAACACAAATGTCAGATCATGCTTTCCAAGTGACAATGTCTGTCCGTTTTCTACTTCCAATGTTCTTCCTTCCAGATCCATCTCCCTGAAAAAGTTGGCCATCATCACAAATGTCTTCTCATTTGCCACAATCGTTGTATCTGGATATACCTTCATAAAATTATAAATATTTGCAGAATGATCCGGTTCCATATGCTGCACGATCAAATAATCCGGCTTTGCTCCATCCAGCACCTGTGCAATATTTGCCAGCCATTCTTCCGCAAAATTCACATCCACAGTATCCATTACAGCGATTTTCTCATCTTTGATCACATAAGAGTTGTAAGACATTCCATTTGGCACAACATACTGCCCTTCAAACAAATCTACCTGATGATCATTAACCCCAACGTAAATGATATCATTTGTCACCTTCATTTTGTATTCCTCCTGATTTTTTGAAATACTGACTTCGCAGTCTGATTCTTTTCTTACATTTGATTTTCTCTCACAGATTTCTCTCTGTTTCAGAGATTGTGAAATTTTTATCTTTATGCCTATTATAACTAGAATCGGATAAGAACACAATTCTTTTTTTATAAAATTTCTGATTCCCCTCCTTCCGCTTTCTTCTTCACATAGTACTGTGCCTGTGCCTCGTAAAGCGCAAAATATTTCCCTTTCTTTTCCATCAATGTTTGATGATTTCCGCTCTCTGCAACAGTTCCTTCTTCCAGAACAACAATTGTGTCACAGAACTTGCAGCTGCTCATCCGGTGGGAGATATAGATGGCCGTTTTTCCATTGATCAGTTCGTTGAAATTCTCATAGATTTCCGATTCTGCCACCGGATCTAACGCTGCAGTCGGTTCATCGAGGATCACAAACGGAGCATCTTTATAAAGCGCTCTTGCGATTGCAACCTTCTGCGCCTCCCCGCCGGAGAGCGCCTCGCCATCCCCGGTTTCGTGATAGAGCAGCGTGTGAATCCCATCTTTCATCTTCTTCACTCTTTCTTCCAGCCCGACCTGACGGATCACCTTCCATACTCTCTTTTCATCCACTTTCTCGGAGCCTGCGATATTTTCATCCAATGGAAAATGATACAGTCTGAAGTCCTGAAAGACAACCGCGAAAATCTTTATATATTCCTCATAATCATATTTCCCGATCTCAATCCCATTTAAAGTGATCTTTCCCTCAGACGGCTCATAGAAACGAAGCAGCAGTTTGATCAATGTCGTTTTTCCTGCACCATTCATCCCGACAAGCGCCATCGTCTCCCCTACTTTGAATTTTAAACTTACATCCTTTAAAATATACGTCTCTGTCCCCGGATAACAAAAAGAAACATGGTCAAACTCCAACTCATACTGATTATCGTCTCTTTTTTCAATCGGCAGTGTCCCTACATAATGCATATTCGGGAGATGAATAAATTCCTCATAAGATTTCAGATACTCATTGGAATAATCAATCTCAATATGTGCTCCCATCATTTCACGGATACTGTTCATCATCGTTATGATCGCACCCGCATACATCAGCACTTCCCCGGCGGAAACACTTCCTGCAATTGCCTTTATTGCAATATATACATAAGTGATGCCTGCCAGGATCTGAAGCGCAAAAGCGACAGCGCCATTTCCACGTCCGGAAACTTTCGCTCTTCTCTGGAACAGTGCCATACACTTCTTTATCACATCTCCTTGAAATTTATTTATCAGATATTCTTTGAGCTGAAACAGACGGATATCCTGCGCAAACTGCTCTGAAACAATCAGGTTGACTAGATAGTCAAATAATGCATTTGACTTTTCATTTGCATGCATAGTGATTACTGTTTCCTTTCCGATCCGTTCGGAAACCTTATCTCCTAACCACAATACAAATACAAAACCAGCGATCATCACCCCCGTACTGATCAGAAACCGAAAGATACTTTCCTTCTCCCAGTCTGACTGCAGCAGCAGAAGCACGACAAATCCACTGGCAAAAACAACTTCCGTGCAGCAGGTAAAATACTTATAAATTTCTATACACTGTTCGGAGATTCCTCCATGTCCGCGCTCTGCCTGCCGTACTCTTCGAAACTTCTGAATCGTCTCCTGTTTCTCAATTTCTTCGTATTCCATGGAAAATGCTTTTTTTGCAGTACGCTTTTTCGTCTCCTCCTCGCTCGGTTCCGCATAGTGCGAAAAGATCTGTTCCGCTGCCTTTGAGATCAATGATACAATCATCACCGTCACAACAAGAATCACGACAAAAGTTGCTGCCTGCTGATACTTCTCCTCCAGAAGAACATCGAGAATCTTCGCATACAGAAAACTGTTAATATAGACAACCGATGCACCCGAGAGCATTCCAAGTACAAGGATCACCGGCAAAATCCGATAGCCTTTCGCCTGAAAAAGACAAAATTTCCACATTTCTTTTACAGACATCTGTTTTCTCTTATTCATGTGCCTCTTCCTCCTGATAATATTTCCCCTGAAGTTCAAAAAGGGAAGCGTATGTCCCTCCCATTTTCATCAATGTTTCATGGGTTCCGCGCTCAATGATCTCCCCTTTGTCAAGCAGAAGAATCTCATTGCAGAACCGTGTCGATGCCAGCCGGTGGGAAATAAAGATCGTACTTGTTCCTTCCAGCGTCTTCTGGTAAGTATCATAAATATTTTTTTCTGCAAGTGCATCCAGCGCTGCAGTCGGTTCATCTAAAAGTAACAGTTTCGGGCTGTGATACAGCGCCCTTGCTAGAAGAAGCTTCTGAATCTGTCCACCCGAGAGCATAATCCCATCTTCCGATACATCCTTTCCAAAATAGGTGTATAGTCCGTCCGGAAGGCTGCTGATCTTCTCTGCCACTCCTGCCTTTTCCAGCACATTCCATAACCTTTCCTCATCCCATTCTCCTGAGAGCGTTACATTTTCCCCAACTGTATACGACATGATAAACGGATTCTGAAAAATTGCAGCAACATGGTGCATGTAGGCTTTGCGATCCAGTTCCCTCGTGTCGATCCCATTAACATAGACTGCTCCGTTTGTAGGAAGATATAGACCAGAAATCAGTTTTACAATCGTAGATTTTCCGGCCCCGTTTAATCCGACAAGTGCAAGCCGCTCTCCTTGATGGATGGTAAAGGAAACATCCTTTAGCACCTCTTCCTCTGCCCCCTCATAGCGATAGGATACATGATCAAACGTAATGTCCAGACTGGAAAATTGGTTTTCCGGAATCCGCCTTTCTCCTCCTGATCCGCTCTCAAGTTCTAAAAAATCTCTAAGATCATCCACCTGCTGCCCGCACCGCTTCATCACAACAAAGTTGCTTGTGATCTCTGTAAACCATTTGGCAAACCCGCTGATCAATCCAATATAAAACACAAACATGCTTGACGAAAGCCCCTGTTTCAAAAGATAGATCAGATAAAAATAACAGATAAAATCTCTGACTGCTGCCAGGATCACTTCTGTAAAGTCCGAGAAGAAGCAGGCCGCATTATAAAGCGCCCTATATTTTCTTCGCTGTCTGATCGCCGAATCATATTTTCCGATCAGCCAGTCGGAAAGTCCGAAGACGCGGATATCCTTTCCGCCTGCAATATCATCCACAAGCCGATCAATATATCCCTCTATCCTCTGATATCCAGCAAGTTTTTCTTTGACCCTCTCATACACTTTTACAGAAACTTTGGACGTTGCGACAGTGATCAGTGACAGACCGACAAGGAGTAGCAAGATGCGTATATCCATACTTCCCACGATCATTGCATATGTGACCAGCCCTAGTACATTTGTAAAAAACATTCCAAAACGCTGCATCATGCCTTGCACTCCATTGGAATCGTTTCCATTCAATGCGATCAGCGACCTCTCCATCATCTGACGGATTTCACTGCTTTCTGACTGTTCCAGAGAAATCTCCAATATTTTTCGAGAACAGAATAGAAGTGTCCTCCTATCCTCATTTCGATGTATTCTACTGATATGATATTCTGCAGATAAGTATCAATCCAACTAATCGCCCCGTATACAAGAAAGATGGTCATGACCGCCCCGATCAACAGCATAAGCGGGCTTTCCTTCCCCAGCATCGATACGATAAGTGCATTTGCTCCTACCCCCAGTAACAGAAGAAGAACATATGTGACTGCCTGAATCCCGATGTGCACCAGATAAACCGGAGTTTTCTTCATAGCCGGTGCAAAGCAGAAAATCAGGTTGCTTAAAATGCTCCTTTTCTTTTGCTTTTGTTTCTTCTCTTCCTCCATCTATAAAGCCTCCTCTCTTTTCTTGCATTCTTAACTTATCACATTTGTTCTCAAAATAGAAAAAACATGCACGAATTGTAAAAATCCGTGCATGAATTGCAAATTTTCTCTATAATGGCAGCATGATCTCGGTGACGAACACCCCTGGTTCATTCTTTCGATTGATATAACCGTCATATTTCTTCACAACATTGTTAATCCGTTTAAGCCCATGACCGTGATCACCGCGCTTTTTGGAAATATATTCTTCATCGAGTTTTCGCACAACCTCGCTGGTGGCATTGGTCACTGTAATATACAACTGCTGCTTCAGCGGTGCAATATAAAGTCGGAGAAACTGTTCTTCCTTCTTCACCGTCCGACATGCTTCGACTGCATTGTCGATCAGATTCCCGATCACAACACATAAATCAATGTCCGACACAGACAACTCTTTGGGGATCACCGCCTTATAGTCACACCGGATTCCATTTTCCAGCGCAAGTGAAATCTTCGCATTTAAGATCGCATCTACATTGAGATTTCCGGTATCAAACAACAGGCGGATATCCGCAAGATCTTCCTCCAGCCGGTTTAAGTATTCCTTTGCCTCAGTGATATTATCTTTCGCAAGATATGCCTTTACCGACTGCATATGATTATGATAATCATGCCGCCAACCTCGCATCGTCATATAGATGCTCCGCACTTCATCCATCTCCTGAGACAAAATTTTGTTCTGATAATCAATCAGCGCCTTCTCATACTGCCGCTGCATGATTGCCCGGATCACGAAACCGATGATCACAAGCAGGAGCAGCATTGCCACTGCAGCCAGCCCTATGATTTCCATTCTCATCTGTAATACTCCTTATAGATTTTCCTGAATAAATGCCTGATTAAGCTGTTGGTACATTCCCCGGCTCACCGGAACCTCGATCTCGCCTGTAAGAACACAGCTCTGCCTGCCAATCCGGCTCACCTTCGATAAATTTACAGCAGTACTTCTATGACATTTCACAAAAGGAGGAATGCCCCCGTCCTTTGTATCTCTGTTCAGATGATTTAAAACTTCCCCGAAACTCTCTTTGACTGTCAACTGTCTGTCCTTGCAATACACTGTGGTGTAGTGACCATCCACTGCAACATACAAAATCTGCCCCTGCTCCACCTTGATATTCTCCCCTGCCACTTCCAAAAGAACATATGGCTCTTCTCTGTCTGCAAGTTCTGTCACAAGTATGTCCAACATTTCATACAGCTTCTGTTCCCTTACTGGTTTCATCATATATCTCCAGGCTTCAATCTCATAGCCATCAAATACATGACTTGGATCTGATGTCAAAAAAACAATGCGAATATTCATATCCGTTTTCCGAATCTGTTTTGCAAGTGTGAATCCATCCATCCCGATCATCGAAATATCAAGAAGAAGCAGATCATAGGGTACGAGTTCTTCTCCATCCAACTCAAATAGAAATTGTTCTGCACTGGAAAATACATCGACGATACACTTCTGCCCGCGCTCCTTTGCCCAGCTTTTTATCATATCCTCTGTCAGCACCGCCTGCGCGCGCTCATCCTCACAATATGCAATCCGCACTGTCTTCTCTCCCCTTATTCTTTCTGTCTGATGCTCTGCCTTTCCGGTCAGAATTTTACAGACTCCTCTTGCCGTTCTTGCATCTAACTTCTTATTTCTCCGTCTCTGCCTCTACAAACTTCGCATGATCAGCAACCCATGTCATAGCTGTATCTAAGAGAATGCTCTCTTTTAACTTCTCTTCTCCGTCCTCACCATTTGCCTCAATAAATGCATCTCCGTTTTCGTATCCGTAGGACTGTGCATATTCGTCATATTTTTCCTTATACGCTTTGTCGGAAAGCTCTAATTTTTCTTTCTCGGCGATCAGCTTGCTTGCATACTTGCTCTTCAACTGATCTTTTGCCTGCTTTTCCATCTTCTCTACAAACTGATCTTCTGTGATTCCAGATTGTTCCAGGAATTCCTCAAATGTAACTTGGTAGTACATCTCTGCAAGCTGTGTATACTGCTCTTTCATCAGATCTACGCTCTCATTGATATCCTCTTTAAACTCTTTTTTCAGCTCTGTGTTCTTGACTACTTCTGTCCATGCACTGTTTTTGTTCTGAGACTCTACCGTCTTTTTATTAGATGTCTCCAGATCTTTTTTTACTTGTTTTTTGTACTCGTCAACGGTCTTTGCCTTGTCAGAAATTTTCTGTACAAATTCATCGTTCAGCTCTGGCAGGATCTCCTCTGTAATGGAATTGATCGTTACGGTAAACACTGCATCTTTCCCCGCGATTTCCGCTGGATAATTCTCCGGCAATGTAAGAGAAATATCAAATGTCTCATTCAGCTTATGCCCTTCCATTCCTTCTGAAAATCCTTCCACAAATCCTTCGCCTCCGACTTCTACCGTAAGGTCTCCCTGATCAAATGTCTCCCCATCTGCTTTTCCAACGTAAGAAACTTCCAGAGAATCTCCTTTCTTTGTCGCCCGGTCTGTCACCTCTTTATGTTCAGCTTCCGCTTCCAATGTGCTCTGGATGCTGTTTTCTACATCTTTATCTGTCACCTTCGCCAGTTCCAGTCCTTCTACTTTAATCCCTTTATACTCACTGATCTTTACATTATCGTCCTCAATGGATTTCTGACATCCTGCCAGTGTTACTGTCATACACACTCCGAGAAGAAGCGCCGCTAATTTCTTTTTCATCTTCCTACCTCATTATTCTTTCATTTTCCAGCTGTCATCTCACATTTTGACTGCTCTTTCAGTTATATCATACTTCCAAACAGAAAGAAAGGTGTTTTGCCAGATTTCACACTTCTTTTAGAATCCTCTTTCTTCTTATAAAAGTGGGGACAACAGGCGGGAAAACTGCTCTTTTCCACGGATGAGAAGACTCCGCTCTTCGTAAAGACGTTTTGTCACCAACGTAGAATTTAGAATATCCTGTTCAAAAGCTTCCTCCAGTTTTTTTGTCGTCTCCTCACTGTAGATCACGGCATTGACTTCAAAGTTCAGTTCAAAACTCCGAATGTCCATATTGGCTGTCCCAAAACAGCTTACAAGGCCATCGACCGTCAGTCCTTTGACATGGAGAAAACCGTTGTTATACACATAGCATTTTGCCCCAGCCTCGATCATATCCCCAAGGTACGAATACGATGCCCAGTAAACAAACGGATGATCCGGTTTACACGGAATCATGATTCGCACATCTACTCCCGATTTCGCCGCAATCCGAAGCGCTTCCAAAATGCAGTCGTCCGGCACGAAGTATGGCGTCTGCAAATAAATATGATGGCGCGCCTTATGGATCAGCCTCATATAGTTGTCACGGATCTCTTCACTTTTGGAATCCGGTCCACTGGAAATAATCTGTACCGGCTCTCTTCCATTTCTTACGTACTCTGGAATTTCAAACAACTCATCCCGCAAAAACAGATTGTCTCTGGCCGCATAGTTCCAGTCCATCACAAAGCGCACCGCAAGGGAAGTAACCGCTGATCCTTCGATGCAAAGATGGGTATCTCTCCAGTATCCGAATTTTTCGCTCAACCCAATATATTCTTTTCCTATATTGAATCCTCCGACAAACCCAACTCTTCCATCGATGACCGCAATCTTCCTATGATTCCGATAATTGACACGCAAATGTAGCTTCCCAAGCAGCGCCGGAAAAAACTCTGCCGTCTGAATTCCATTTGCATTCAGCTCCTCCCAGTCTTTTTTCTTCATATCACGACATCCCATACTGTCAAACAGGATGCGTACTTCCACGCCTTCCTTGGCCTTTTTGATCAGTTCTCTGCTGATCGCCTGCCACAGCTCATCCTTTCGGATAATATAATATTGCAGATGGATATATGTCTTTGCGGCGCGGATTTCCCGTATCAGAGCCGCGAATTTCTCTCTGCCGTCCGTATAAATCTGTACATCATTATTCCCTGTCAGCACTGCACTGGCCGCTTCCAGATTGTAATAGATCAGATTCTCAAATCGTTCCATCTTTGGATTGGACAGACGAAACTGCTTCCGACGGATACTCTTCTCCTGACGTCTGACTGCATAATTTACTTCTCCCTCAATTTCCTTCATTTTAAACATTCTGCTCTTTCGGAAATCTTGTCCGATCAGCAGATACAATACAAATCCAACAATTGGTATAAAATATAGTACGAGCAGCCATGTCCAGACAGTCTGCGGCTTTCTTCTCTGAAAGAAGATGATCACAAACGAAAGAAGAATATTGATCAAAACAAGATGCTCCATCATCCAGCCAGTTCCTGTACAAAGATCATTCCAAATATTTCCTAACATTCCCTCACCTCACTTTTGTATTTTTCACCTTTTTCTCATTCCCTATTATACTCATTTTTCCACAGAAAAGTAAGGTGCAGCGCTCAAATCGCTTGCACTTCCTAAGAAACAATGCTACAATACTATTTGTCTAAAAATGTATTTTTACTATATACTAGGAGGTCTATCGTGAGTTTACCAGTAATTATATTACTTATCGTTTTAGCCGTACTGATCATCGGCACGATCGTATTGTACTTCTTGGGAAAAAAAGCGGAAAAGAAACAGGCAGAACAACAGCAGCAGTTAGATGCTATGGCTCAAAATGTAACGATGCTTATCATTGATAAGAAGCATATGAAACTAAAAGAAGCCGGTTTTCCTGCCATCGTACTGGAGAGTACACCGAAATATTTGCGCAGAGCCAAAGTTCCGGTTGTAAAAGCAAAGATCGGTCCAAAAGTAATGACTCTGATGTGCGACGAGAAAATTTTCCCATTGATCCCGGTCAAAAAGGAAGTCAAAGCAGTTCTCAGCGGTATCTATATCACAGATGTCAAAGGACTTCGCGGAAAATTAGAAATGCCTGAAAAGAAAAAAGGCTTCTTCGCAAGATTCAAAAAGAACAAAGACGAACAAAACGATAACAAAAAGAGTAAAGAATCTACAAAGAAAAATAAATAATCTAATACATTCCTACAGGAAGATAACTTTCATGGAAATGTCTGGAGATTACAGAAACCTCCAAAATGATGCCAGTTAATACACATCATTTTGGAGGTTTCCTTTACTCTTCCCTCAGATTTTCAACACTTTCCTTTCTCATTCTTCTTTAGAAATCCATATTTTTTGTAATCTGAAAGTCTCCTGCATCTTTAGACTTTACATTGATTCGGATCTGACAGTCTGCCAATGGCTCATGATTGACATCCAATATATATCCGACCTTTACATTGATATTATCCTCTGACACTTCCACTTCCATTTCTTTTGTATGGATGCCGATCAGAAGCTGTCCATACGGTGTCTGGTAGTATGTGAGGTTCTTTTTATTCTTCTCAAATACCATGTGCACATTTGATACACCGCTCTTCATCACTTCCAAAGTGTCCTCTCCGGTAATCTTTATTCGATTTTTTGTAATGCCCGGTATGCCCTCTGTAACTTCATCGAATAAAATGTAATGTTTTCCATTTTTGAGGAAATAGTTAGCAGGAGCAACGACTTCAATAGCTTCATACTCTTTTTCCTCCTCCAGTACGTCCATCTGCAGTCCCGAAATACTTATTAATACGTCTTTTGTCATACTCTCACCTGTACTTTTTGTCTGTCATCTCTCATATTGTTGCATTCTAATATTCTTCAATATTGATCTGCTTTGTCGTCTCAATATCATACGGCAAAATAGAATTGGCAAACTGCTTGAACTTATCTGCCGCATCACTGACATAGAAAGAATACTCTCCATGTTCTTCCTGGCCATTCACCGGAGTGTCTCTGAGCATCTCTTCTTCCTCCAGAAGCCGTTTAAGATCCATTGCAGTCTCATATGCCGGATTCACAAGATGAATCTTTTCTCCCATATATTCCCGGATCGTTGAGCGCAAGAGTGGGTAATGTGTGCAGCCAAGAATCAGTGTATCGATATCAGATTCTCTCATATCTGACAGATAGATATCAATGACTTCCCGGGTAATCTTATGTTTTGCAAATCCTTCTTCCACAAGCGGCACAAACAGGGGACATGCTCTTCCGGATACACTGATCTGAGGGTCTTCTGCCTGTATCAGTTTTTTATAAATCTCACTTTTTACCGTCGCCTCTGTACCGATCACTCCGATTTTTTTATTGATCGTCTCTTCCCTTGCCGCCCTCGCTCCCGGTGCAACAACACCGATGATCGGAATCTTAAATTCTTTCCGCACCGCATCCAGAGCAAGCGCACTCGCTGTATTGCAGGCAATCACAATCGCCTTCACTTCCTTCGTCAGCAGGAAGCGGATAATCTGACGGGAATAGCGGATAATTGTAGTTTCCGACTTGCTTCCATAAGGTACTCTTGCAGTATCTCCGAAATACACAATACTCTCATTAGGAAGCTGCCGCATAATCTCCCTTGCCACTGTAAGTCCTCCGACTCCGGAATCAAATACGCCGATCGGCATATCTTTCTTATTCTCTATCTTCACAACATTTCTCCTTCTATCTGCCATATCTGTTCTCTATTGTACCCGCTTATCAGGCAGATTTCAAGGGCATGTTCCCTTTACTCAAAATCCCGGTCCAATGAGAAGCAAAAAAAGAACATTTTCAATCATCCCCCGTCACTGGATGCCCGTCCGAATTGAAAATGTTCTTTCTTCCTTTGTCAGTCAGAGAAAGCCATCTACTCTGCCGTCCTCACAGACAGATTGTTTCTCTTATAAAATCACTAAATTGCCAGTTTTTTCGCAACCTCAAGCTGATACTCTGGAAGTTTCTTTTCCATGTTCAGCGCTTCATCAATATCCACATCAATATATTCACCATGCTTGTATCCTACCACACGGTTCGTCTTTCCTTCGCAGAGAAGTTCTACTGCCTTTGCACCCATAATGGAAGCATACACTCTGTCCTTTGCTGTCGGGCTTCCACCGCGCTGCATGTGTCCAAGGATCGTCGCTCTTGTCTCCATTCCAGTTGCTTCTTCGATTCTCTTTGCCATGTTGATGGAATCTCCGACACCTTCTGCATTGATGATAATATAATGTTTCTTTCCACGGTCTCTGTTATCAATAATTCTCTTGATAATTTCTGACTCATCGTAATTGTGCTCTTCTGGAAGAAGGATCTCCTCTGCACCGTTGGCGATTCCACACCACAATGCCAGATACCCTGCATCTCTTCCCATAACCTCTACAATACTGCAGCGCTGATGAGAAGTCGAAGTATCACGCACTTTATCAATTGCTTCCATTGCGGTATTCACCGCTGTATCAAAACCGATCGTATACTCTGTACAATCAATATCCAAATCGATTGTTCCCGGGATTCCGATTGTATTGATTCCGAGCTTTGCAAGCTTCTGTGCTCCGGCAAAAGAACCGTCTCCACCAATGACAACAAGCCCTTCAATTCCGTATTTCTTACAGATTGCAGCAGCCTTCTGCTGTCCTTCTTCTGTACGCATTTCCTTACATCTGGCAGTCTGGAGAATCGTACCTCCGCGCTGAATTGTATCAGATACGTCTCTTGCTGAAAGATCGATGATCTCCTCTTCCATCAGTCCCTGATATCCTCTTCTGATCCCTCTTACTCTAAGTCCTTTCCCCAAAGCTGTTCTGACTACGGAACGGATTGCCGCATTCATTCCCGGAGCATCTCCACCACTTGTCAGGACACCGATTGTACGTATACGCTTTGCCATGATATTACCTCCATTTACCTATACCTAAATATTATTATTTATATATTTTGTGATTATTTTAACATACTTAAAATTTGTTTTCAATGCATTTTTCGACAACTTTCACACGTTCTTCCCCATAATAATTTGTCAGTCTGCTCAAAATATTCGGTTCAATCCCAATGTTCCAGTTACGCGGAAGACGTTTTACCGCTTTCTCTGCCTTACAATAAATTACAACTGTGTCATCTCCTTCAGAATCCTGGAGCATGCCCATCAAAAGCTTTTCTTCCGCAAGATAACTATTTTTGTCTGCAAACTGAATCCAAAGTTCTCTCTTTACTTGATGAAATGGGATGATTTTCTCACAAATCAGTTTGCTAGGACGGTCATCTTCCTCAGAAACTCTTCCTTTGACAAACACCTTCTTATCTTCTTCCAAGTATTGTCTGTTCGCCTCATAATCTCTCGGGAACACGACAACTTCCACCGTTCCGAGCAGATCTTCCACGGTAATAAATGCCATCATTTGATTTGTCTTCGTATGCTTGATCGTCTTCCCAACGATCATGCCCCCGATGATTTCTTTCGCACCGTCATGCACTTTTGTCCGGTTTGTCTCCTCATCAAGCTGAAAGTCCAGTGTAGTTGCCGACACACTTTTCTTCCACTGCTCTTCATAGGCATCTAATGGATGCCCGCTGATATAAACACCAAGCACCTCCTTCTCAAATGCAAGAAGCGTCTCTTTTTCATATTCCCCAACATCTGGGAGCTGGATCTCAAATTCTTTCTTCTGATCTTCGTCGACAAAATCAAACAGTGACATCTGCCCGCTCATCGAAAATTTCTTTTCCTGATTGACATTGTCTACAATCTGAATATAGATCATCATAAACTGCTTTCTTGTCCCGCCAAGATTGTCTAGCGCCCCTGCTTTGATAAAGTTTTCAATACTTCTTTTATTTAACATTTCTTTTAAGGAAATACGTTCAATAAAATCTTTCAGTCCCCGGTACAATCCATTTTCTTCCCGTTCACTTACAATTGCTTCAATGACCGGCTTCCCGATACTTTTGATCGCCGCCAGTCCATAGCGGATATTTCCCTCATCTACCGAGAATCCACTGACTCCGCGGTTGATATCCGGCGGAAGGATTTTGATGCCCATCTGCCTTGCCGCATAAATATATTCTGATACCTTTGTCGGATTTTCAATCACAGATGTCATCAGCGCTGCCATAAACTCAATGGGATAGTAATATTTCAAATAGGCTGTCTGATAAGAAACAACTGCATATGCTGCGGCATGAGATTTATTGAACGCATATTTTGCAAAATCAATCATTTCATCATAAATCTTATTCGCTGTCTTTTCATCAATTCCATTGTTCAGACATCCCGGAACTCCTTCATCAATATTGCCATAAACAAAACTCTGGCGCTCCCTCTCCATGACATCCGCCTTTTTCTTTGACATCGCCCTTCGCAAAAGGTCACTTCGTCCAAGTGTATATCCGGCAAGATCACGCACAATCTGCATAACCTGTTCCTGGTAAACGATACATCCATATGTCGGTGCAAGGATTGGCTCCAGCTGTGGGCAATCATAGGTGATAGATCCTTTGTCATTCTTTCCTTTGATGTACTGTGGAATGAAATCCATCGGCCCCGGCCGGTACAGCGAAATACCGGCAATGATATCTTCCAGACTCTGCGGCTTTAACTCTTTCATAAAGTTTTTCATTCCGGCGCTCTCCAACTGAAATACACCATCAGTCTTCCCGGTTCCGATGGAATCCAATACCAGTTTGTCGTTGTAGTCAATCTCCCCCATATCCAACTTGACTCCAGTCGCCTGCTCCACCAGGTTGACGGCATTCTGAATTACGGTCAGAGTTCTCAAGCCCAGGAAATCCATTTTCAAAAGACCAAGTTCTTCCAGTGTCGTCATCGTAAACTGTGTCGTGATCGAACCGTCCGATGCTCTGGAAAGCGGCACATATTCGTCTACCGACTTCTGACTGATCACGACTCCGGCAGCATGCATCGACGTATGCCGTGGAAGCCCTTCGAGACGTTTGGACATGTCGATCAAATATTTTACTTGTTCGTCTGTCTCATACATTTTCCGGAACTCCGGATTCATTTTCAATGCTTTATCAATCGTGATATTTAGCTCTGTCGGAATCATCTTTGCGATCGTATCGACAAATGCATACGGCAGATCCATCACACGTCCTACATCGCGGATCACACCTCTTGCCGCCATTGTACCGAATGTTACGATCTGCACAACGCGGTCTTTCCCATATTTTCTCACAACATAATCGATGACTTCCTGACGCCGTTCAAAACAGAAATCAATATCGATATCCGGCATGGACACACGCTCAGGATTTAAGAAACGTTCAAACAGAAGCTGATAGCGGATCGGATCAATATTCGTGATCCCAAGACAGTACGAGACAATACTTCCCGCCGCCGAACCTCGCCCCGGCCCTACACTGATATCATTGTCCCTCGCATATTTGATGAAATCCCATACGATCAGGAAGTAATCCACATATCCCATATTTTTGATCGTACTCAATTCATAGGAAAGACGTTCTTTTAATTCTTCTCCCGGATTTGGATACCGGCGTTCTAACCCTTCAAAACAGAGTTGATTCAGATATTCCCATGAAGTCATTCCCCCTGGCACATCGTATTTTGGAAGTTTCGTCACCCCAAATTCAATCTCCACATGACATCTATCTGCAATCTTCTGCGTATTTTCCAGCGCCTGCCTTGCATATGGGAATAATTCGATCATCTCCTGCTCTGACTTGACATAATACTGTCCGCCTGCATAGCGCATCCGGTTTTCATCTGTCAACTTTTTCCCGGTCTGAATACACAGCAGAATGTCATGCGGTTTCTCATCCTCCGCATAAGTATAGTGGACGTCATTGGTCGCCACAAGCTCGATCCCGGTCTCTGCCGCCAGCCGAATCAGACGCTGATTGACATCTGCCTGCTCGGTCAGCCCATGATCCTGAAGCTCCAGAAAGAAATTCCCCTTTCCGAAAATAGATTCATATCTCAGTGCTGCCTGTTTCGCTTCCTCGAACATTCCCCGAAGAAGATTTTTCTGTACTTCCCCTGCAAGACAAGCACTCAGTGCAATGATTCCTTCATGGTACTCTTCTAACAATTCGATATCAATTCTTGGCTTGTAATAATATCCTTCCACAAACCCTTTGGAAACAATCTTCATCAGATTCTGATATCCCTGATTATTTTCTGCCAACAATACCAGATGGTAATAGCGGTCCTCTCCGCCATTGATCTCATGGTCAAAACGTGACCCGGGAGCCACATACACCTCACAGCCAAGAATGGGATTGATGCCTGCAGCCTTAGCCGCCCGGTAAAAATCAATCACACCAAACATGACACCGTGATCGGTGATCGCAGCACTGTTCATCCCCAGCTCTTTTACCCTGGCAACGTACTCTTTGATTTTATTTGATCCATCCAGAAGACTATACTCTGTATGGACATGCAAATGTGCAAAACTCATAGATGTTGCTGATTTCCTCCTTTTCTTCTCTTCCTGTCAATATCCGAAACAGTGAAAGTACCATTTCCTTCTGAATCGGTCCGGCAGATTTTTATTACTCAAATATTTATTACAATGATTCTAAAATCTACGAATCCAGTATATCATCATTGAAACTCGCCGTCATTCCTTTTCTAATAGAAAAATCCTGCCCCTCAAAATGAAGAGCAGGATTTTCCTCCCAAAACCTTTTCAATTTCTTCTCGTTCCGGCATCACTCGCAGAGCGCCTTTTTTCGTCGTGATCAATGCAGCTGCTGCATTGGCAAACTGTAGCATTTCCCTTACCCTTTCTTTGTCTTGCTTCTGTATGCCATATCTTAATATGTAGTCCAGAAGGCAAGCGCAAAATGTATCTCCCGCTCCAGTTGTATCGATTGTGTCCTCCATCAAAAAGGCTTCTGCTTCTACAATCTCACTGCCAAAAAATGCTTTGCTTCCCTGATTTCCCATCGTTGCACAGACAAAAGGAATTTGATATTTCTCTATCAGTTTCTGTACTCCGCGATCAATGTCTGTTTCTCCTGTCATAAATGTGATCTCATTGTCAGAGATTTTTAACACATCGCACTGACTCATCCCAAATGCAATCTTTTCTTTTGCCTCATCTAAATGATTCCAAAGTGCCGGACGCAAATTAGGATCAAAAGAGATTATCGCACCATTTTGTTTTGCTGTCCAAATGGCATATTTTGTCGCTTCTTCTGCCTCGGACGATGTCATAGAAAGGCTTCCAAAATGAAAAAGTTTTGTCTCTTTTAAAAGTGCTTCCCCAACTTCTTCTTTTCGAAGCATCATATCCGCACCGGGATTCCGATAAAACGAAAACGTACGCTCTCCATCTGCTGCATTATGTACAAAAGCCAATGTCGTTGGGATTTTCTCATCATAGCAGATTCCCTCTGCTGAAATTCCCTGTTCTTTTACTACCGACACCAACATTTCTCCAAAAGAATCTTTCCCTACTTTTCCAATAAATGCGGTATTTCTCCCCAGTTTCTGAAGCATTGCAAGTACATTGCATGGCGCTCCTCCAGGATTTGCCTCATAAATCTGATTACCCTGACCGCTGATTCCTGCACTGGTAAAATCTACCAGAAGTTCTCCTAATGCTACTACATCCATTGCCTTCCTCCTGCTCTTTAAATCAGTTCATGTTTTTCCACGTTGATTTTTACTGTTCCATCACAACAAAATACAATCTCTTCTGCTTCCATCGGCGTACAGATTGCTGTGGTAGACACTTGCTCCCCATCGTTAATAAATAATTCAATAGACTGTCTGTCCATAATAAAACGAAGTTTTAAAGGTTCTTTTTGTTCTGGAAGTTTCCACGCACGCTGACATACGATGTCCCTTGTCACACCGCAGTATGTTCGGTTCACTTCCATTATCTGTTTTTTTCTATAATAAGTATAACTGGTCGTATATTCTTGATTGTGTGCCAGTTCGATGCAAAATTCATCGAAGACTCCTTCGCAGATTTCCACTGTCAAATCCAAAATCCGCCCTTTCACTTCATCAAATTGCACCGTACCAGATACTTCCTGATTCTCCAAACGACAGGAATTTTTTCGGTAGTTTTTCAATTCTTCTACCGGTTTCTGATATAACTTTCCATTTACATAATGTAATTCTCTTGGAAGTGTCATCATTCCCTGCCATTTTTGTTCTTCCGGAATTACGCAGGCATCCCAGGATTTCATCCACGCAATCAGGATTCTTCTTCCATCCGGCAGTTCTGTCGTCTGCGGTGCATAAAAGTCTAATCCATAATCCAATGTTTTCGGCATCTCTTTTTGGAATGTATGTGTGTTTTCATTGTAATCTCCCACAAAATATACAGAATTATTTCCATTATGAAATTCGTATTTCTGCGCTTTCATATTCTGCGGCGAACAGATTAGAAAATATTTTTCATCCAATGCGAAGAAATCCGGACATTCCCACATGGTCCCCACTTTGCCGTCACTGTTTTCTGCCAGTACAGTTTCAAATTTCCACTCTTCTAAATTTTTACTGGAAAAAAGAACAACCTGTCCTTTTTGTTCTGCATTTTTATTCCCTACGATGAGGTAATAGGTATCCCCTTTTTTCCATACTTTAGGATCACGGAAATCAATCCGGCTACAGTTCTCCGGCATCAGCTCTCCAGTCACTACCGGATTTTTGGAAGATTTCTCATAAGAATTTCCATCTCCATATGCAATGCATTGATTCTGTCGCTCTTCTTCTCTTCCATCTTCCAGCACTTGTCTGCTCACACCAGTGTAGAGAAGCACATGTTTCCCATTTGCTTCCAGAGCGCTTCCTGAAAAACATCCAAATGCATCATAATTTTCATCTGGAGCCAACGCCACAGGAAGAGTTTCCCATGAAATCATATCCTCTGAGACACTGTGTCCCCAGTGCATCGGTCCCCACTCTCGTGTATAAGGATGATACTGATAAAACAGATGAATTTTCCCATCATAAAATGAAAATCCATTTGGGTCATTCATCCAGCCAATCGGTGGTGTGATATGAAACACCGGTTTTTCTTCGAAAGAAATCTCCTTCTGTTTATTTTTTTCATATTCTCGCGCTTTTTCTAATTTTTCACTCACGCTTTGCTCACCTGTCTTTCTATTCATTCTTTAAGGATTCCTGGTATTGATCAAAATATTTCTGTTTGATTTTTAAATAATCGGATAGTCCATACTGCTCCATTTTTTTCAGATAACTATCCCATTCTTCTTCAATTCCGCCATTTAAAATCCAGTCTGCTTTTTTCTGTTCTGCATACTTCTTGATGTCAGTATCGTACTGAGATACTTTATTCGTATCTGCAATGCTCATAAATACATTTGGGTATACATACTTGCTGTTCATGTCCTCCAAGTATACTTCATGCATATTATCGAGACGCCATTTTGCATCCGTAGGCTGTGTCACATAAGTATCATAATACTCATTTAATATTGCCAGTGGTCCATTGACCGACTGTGCCTCTCGGACTTCTACCGGAGACTGCTCTCCAAGGTCCATATGCTTTAACATTTTTTCGCCTTGTGCATTCTCATTCATCTCAAAAATATTAAAGGAATCTTTTTCCCCATAGGTTCCCCAGTTATTCTGCGGAGACTGTAACGGAGCATACATCTGATCGATCCAAGCAGCCGCCAGTGCAGTATTCCGGCAACTTGTTGTCAGTACACAGCGCCCTCTGTCAAACCCGCTCGTTTCACTGTTATTCTGTCTTGTAATGTTTACCAGTCCTTCTGGGCCTGCGAGCGCTGGCAGCATAACATAGTCTTCATAATTATCAATATTAGAAATATCCCATGTGAAGCAAAGCCCATAACGATGGCTCTTTCCTTTCGCTACATAAGTAGACCACTCTTGTGTGAAAGCTTCCGGATCGACCAAATCCTGCTCTACCAGCCCATGCAGCCATTGAACGCCTTCTTTATATCCTTCCTGCACAGTAGTATAGATCACTTTTCCTTCATCTGTCACCGCAAAATGATCCCCCGTGTCCCCATAGCCTTCTCCGAATCCATTGATTAAGATTCCTGGATCCTGATCTCCATTATTGATGATAAAAGACATTGGGATAACCTCTCCCTCTATTTCAAATTCGCTTTCCAAAAGATCTGCATTATCCCGAAAAGCGATCAGTACCTGTTCTAGTTCTTTTGTCGTATCTGGTACTTCTAGTCCTAAAAAATCCAGCCACTTTTTATTGATATAAGGAATGTTGCCAATTGCCTGAATCGCTTCTTTTCCCTCTCCAAGCTGTTCAATCCACGGAAAGGAATAAATATGTCCATCCGGAGCTGTGCACATTGTTCTGTATTCCGGATACTGTTCAAATACCGCCTGCAAATTAGGCATGTATTTGTCAATCAACTCCTCCAGAGGAATAATGATTCCTTGTTTTGCATAGCGTAAAAGATCATAATCATTCATCCCCGCATTGAAAAGCCCGTCCGGAAGATTTCCAAATTGAGCCAATGCAAGATTTTTCTTATCCGCAAACTGATCTGCCACAAAACAGGTCCAGTCAATATGTACGTTCGTCTGTTTCTCCAGTCTTTTGAAGATCTCTCTTTGATTTGGATCTTGTGTAGAGGTTGCCGGCGCATTGGTAATAAATGACAGCTCCGCTTTTTCTTTTAATGGAAATGCTACTTCTTCCACTGGTGTATCCGGATTGATCTCTGCTTCCATCTTCTTTCCGTCTCCGCATCCCACAACAGAACATGCAAGCACCAAAGATAATCCTGCTGCAATTACGGTATTCTTCTTTCTTCTCATGCTGCTGCCTCCTAACCTTTCACTGAACCAACCATAATACCCTGATCAAAATATTTTTGGAAAAATGGGTACATGATCAATAATGGTAAACTTGATACAACGATTGTGGCATATTTCAATAATTCTGCCACTTTCGCCATCTCTGCCGTACTTTGGATATCCGCGATCATTCCCGGCTGCGGCGTATTCTGCACTAAAATAGACCGAAGCACAAGCTGCAATGGCTGCAGATCCGCATCATTTAAGTAAATCAATGCATCAAAATAGCTATTCCACATTCCCACAAAAGACCACAATGCCAAAACAGCGATGATCGGCTTGCAGACTGGAATCATGATTTTAAAGAAATGCTGAAGCTCGCTTGCCCCATCCAGCGCAGATGCTTCCCGCAACTCTTTCGGTATTGATTGATAGTAAGTTCTTGCAAGAATCATATTCCAAACATTAAATGCCCCCGGAATCAAAATCGCCCAAACCGTATTCACCAGATGTAACTGATTGATCAAAATAAAAGTCGGAATCAATCCTCCTCCAAAAAACATGGTAATGATGAAAATCACATTAAAAAATCCTCTTCCGACAAAATCTTTTTTTGACATCGGATACGCAGCTAACAATGTGATAAACACCGAAATGACTGTAAATGCTGTGGAATAGAAAAAGGAATTGAAAAATCCTCTCCAGATCATCTCATTTTCCAGTACTCTCCGATAGGCATCTAAGGTCCATTTCTTAAAATCAAAGCTGATTCCCTGACTGTTCAATACATTTGGATCCATAAAAGAAGCTGCTACAACATATACAAGCGGAATGATAATCGCAAGTACAAATAAACCTAACGCGAAATATCCAACTCCCAAGATTAGTCTATCTGACATTCCCAGTTTTCTTTTTCTTCCTGTTGCCTTCATTTTTGCACCTCCTATAATCCTTCTCCATCATTAAGCTTCTTCACGATCAGATTTACTGCAATCAATAAAATAACATTGATAACCGAGTTGAACAGACCGACCGCTGTTGAATATCCGTAATCGCCATTCAGCAGACCAATTCGATAAACATATGTTGATAAAATTTCTGATGCCGGAAGATTCATCGAAGTCTGTAATGCGTATGCCTTTTCAAATCCAATGCTCATAATATTTCCTGCCTGCAAAATAAACTGAATGACAATAATATTTTTGATGGCCGGAAGTTCTACATAACGAATCTGCTGAAAAATATTTGCACCATCTACGATTGCCGCCTCTTCTAAATCCTTACTTGCGTTGGAAAGCGCTGCCGTATACATGATCGAAGCCCATCCAGCTCCCTGCCAGATTCCACTGGCGATATAAATGGTGCGAAATGCCTCCGGCATTGCCATCCAGTTTGTATTGATTCCAAGCACCTGATTGATCGGACCTACCGGTGACAAAAACATCCTAACCATACCACAGAGAACAATCACTGAAATGAAATTTGGCGCATAAATCAATAATTGAATATTCTTCCGCAGTCCAACCTTTCGAATCCGATTTAGCAACAGTGCTAAAATAATCGGTACTGGGAATCCCCATAAAAGCCCATATGCACTCAGTTTCAATGTGTTCAGCAAATAATTCATAAAATCTGGTGAAGACAGGAATCTCTTAAAATACTCCAGACCTACCCACTCACTTCCAAAAATTCCTTTGATGACATTGTAATCCTCAAATGCGATCAGTACTCCACTCATTGGGATATACTTAAAAATAATCGTCAAAAGAAGAGCTGGCATTAAAAAAATCACATACAACTGCCAGTTCTTTCTGACATACGCCAGCTTCTGCCTCATTGTCTGCTTTGCAGAAACTGTTTTCTTTCTCGCAAACGTCCTCATGCTTTGTTCCTCCATTTTCTTTTCCTCTTTTATAAACCGGTTCCGCAACCGGTAAAGTAACCGGTTACTTTTGATTTGATACTACAATAAAATTACTCCTCTGTCAACATTTTTTCCAAAAAATCACTCTCTTTTCTCCCACTCTAAATAACCGGTCACTTTACCAGTTATTTTTAAATTGCTTTTTACAGTTGTTCTTGCTATACTAATGTTAATTTATAGAAAGAGGCGTTTTATTATGAGCAAAAAGAAAGTCACCTTTGCTGACATTGCAAAATATACCGGATTCTCCAAGACAACTATCTCCAGATATTTTAATGACCCGGATTCCCTGACTCTGGAAAATCAGGAAAAAATTGCAAAAGCACTGGACGAGCTTGATTATCAGGAAAACAAACTCGCAAAAGTTCTCGCAAATGGAAAGAGTGAATTTGTCGGCATCATTATCCCGAACCTTTATCTACACTATTATTCTGAGATGTTGAATCAGCTTTTATCCAGCTACACAGACTACCATTACAAATTTCTTGTATTTGTAAGCAGCGACCAGAAAGAACTGGAACAACAATATTTAGATGAGCTGATGGCATATAAGATTGAGGGATTGATTGTCTTAAGCCACACGTTTCCTTCAGAAAAACTGGCCTCCTATCATATTCCGATCGTTGCTATCGAGCGGGAAGCAGAACATATCTGCAGCGTCAACACTGACAATTATATGGGAGCCGTACAGGCAGCCACTCTCCTGATTCGGAATCAGTGTGAAATCCTCATTCACGTCAATGTTCCGGTTCCTAAGCAGGTTCCCGCTTACAATCGTATCCGTGGTTTTGAAGATACCTGCATCGAACACCATGTTCCTTATGAACTGATGCTGCAAGATTTTGGTTCCACTTATGAGACAACTTACGAAGCAATCAAAAAAGTCTTTGTCAAAATTGACAATGCTTATCCAGGAAAGAAAAAAGGTGTTTTTCTCGCCAATGATACCTATGCAAATATTTTTCTAAACCTAGTTTTTCAAAAATATGGAACATTACCACAAGAGTATCAGATCATGGGATTTGACAATTCCCCTATTGCAAACGAGTCAATCATCCCTATTTCCACTATCGGACAACAGATCGATCAAATTTCCAAAACAGCTATGGAACTTCTGATCCTCCAAATGAACGAGATGAAGAAAAGGCAGCCCGTTCCTTTAAGCGAACCGATTCATAAGCAGATTACTCCTGTTTTGATCCGCCGGAATACTACGGATTAAATACGGTCAAAAAATCTCCTTTGCACAGAAAAGAAAACACTCAAAAAGGAACTGTAATACTATTTTCTTAGTACAACAGTTCCTTTTATTTCGGAGTATTTTACCTATATCAAATCATTTCTTCTGCCTATTTCATCACAATGGAATCTTCTTTGATCTCAATCTTCCTCTCCTTAAGCAGCCTTCCCACTGCTCTTTTGAATGCATTTTTGCTCATGCCGAGTTCCTTTTTAATCTTTTCTGCGTCTGCTTTATCATTAAACGGCAGCTTTCCATCGCATTTTTTCATGATACCAAGCACATACTCTGCATCTTTATCCATCTGCGCCGGAATTTTCTCGCGGATGCTTAAATCCAGCTTTCCGTCTTCTTTGACCGCAGTAACTCTTCCAGTCACCTCTGTTCCGACACAGAAATTTTTAAAAACTTCTTTTCTTGGGATCAGCGCAGAATATTTATTATCTACGGCAACAAAGACTCCAAAGCGATCACTGGTGTCATAGACAATCCCATGTACCATATCATCTTTCTTATATGGAGAATCCGTGCGAAGAAGACCGTATACTTTCATTGTCGCACAAAGTCTCTGACTTTTGTCAATATAAAGTGTCACAAGACATTTATCTCCTTTTTCCACTTTTGCTGTCTGTTCTTTAAATGGAAGGAACAGATCCTTTTCCAGTCCCCACGACAGAAATGCCCCGAATTTTCCTACATCTGCAACTTCGAGCACTGCCAATTCTCCGACTTTCAATTCCGGCTCATTGGTCGTGGCGATCAGACGGTCGCTGGAATCCTTATACAGAAAGACCTCAATCGGATCTCCCACTTCAATATCCTCCGGCACCTGCTTTTTCGGAAGGAGCACTCTTTCTTCATCACTTCCCAAATACACTCCAAAATCCACGATTTTTACTACTGTCAATACTTGTTTTTTCCCTAACTGCATCCTAATTTTCTCCTCTTACTTGCACGATCGCATATGGTCTTTCCTTTTCATCTCCAAGCACGATCGTTGTGTTGTCTTGTTCCTCTATCATAGACGGATAAATCATATCTCCGTACACTGCTGATTTTTTGTACTCAACCCTCAGTTCCCTGATCTTAGACGGCGTTCCCATCTCTTCCCAAACATCCAATGCCATCTGCACATACTGGCTATTGTTCACATGGTGATTCGTATCGATCTGATGTCTTCTCACTGGAAATGGCTCACCCTGCTTTCGTTCTTTTGGCAGAGGGATCTTTCTTCCTGCATATTCCATCGGAAGCGGTTCCTCTGTTCCATACCCTGCAATTTCCTGAGGCTGTGGTCTTACCGGACGCCCTTTTTTCAGATCCATGAATACCCATATGGAATAGGCATAGGCGATTTTACTCCCTTTTGCATCGGTCATCACAAAATTTCTTGTCCCATACAATCCGTCAAATCCGGTCGCGAACGTCTCTACTGTAACTTCCTCACCAAGTTTTGGCCGACGCTCGATCACAATCTGCCAGAAAGACAATACCCATGCTTTCTGATGCTCCTCCATATATTCACATCCGACTCCAAGTTCTTCTGACTGGAAGGTACTGCAGTCTTGAAAATAATTGACAAGATTGGGAATGGTCAGTTTCCTTTCCCCATCGACTTCGCTGTATCTGATCCGTTGTTTCCATTGATATTTCATTTCTCTGCGCCTCTTTTACTTTTCTTTCTCATTGATAAAACTTGTCTCCACGGTGATCACACACTGGTATCTAGAATCCCTCTCCCGGATGCATCTGACAAATAAGTCATGCAGCTCCCTCTGCTTTGCCTGATCATATTCATGTGGCACTACCATGTCAAAGATCAGATTGATCTGGTCTTTGCCGTCTACCATTCGGAAATCATGGATACTTGCATCTGCGTCCAGCGACTGAAGCACTTCTTCTGCCATCTTTCTCGCTGCAAGTACTGTCTCATCTTTCGTCTCAACGGGATCCATATGAATGACAAGAAAAATGCCAAGCTGCTTGAGCGCATCCCGCTCAATCCGGTCGATCACCTCGTGTGACGTCTCAATGTCTGTGTCGTTAGGAACCTCTGCATGGATGGATGCCATACTTTTCCCAGGTCCGTAATTATGTACGATCAAATCATGGCTCCCTACAATCCCATCATACTGCTCTACAAATTTTGTGATCTGTACATAGACTTCCGGGGAAACCGCTTCTCCGATCAATGGCTCCAGTGTGTCTTTTGCAATGCTGATTCCTGCCCACATCACGACAAGTGACACTCCCAGTCCTACAAATCCATCGATATTAATTCCCGTCACTCCAAAAACAATCAATGAAAGAATCGTCGCTGAAGTTGTGATCACATCTCCGATCGAGTCGGCCGCTGTCGCCAGCATCACCTGGGAATGGATTCGTTTTCCTAATTTCTTATTGAACATTCCAAGCCACAGCTTGATTCCGACAGAAAGCAATAATATTATAACAGAAATCAACTGAAAGTGCATCTCCTGCGGATGCATGATTTTCTGAATCGCATCTTTCAAAAAAGTAAACCCGACCTCAATGACAAGGAAAGATACTACCAGTGCAGAAATATACTCGATTCTTCCATGCCCAAACGGGTGATCTTTATCTGCGGGCTTACTTGCGATCCGAACTCCTACAAAGCTTATGATAGAAGATCCCGCATCTGACAGGTTGTTAAATGCATCTGCCATAACCGAAATACTTCGCAGAACAAACCCGATACTTATTTTTATCAAGAATAATAACACATTACAAAAGATGCCGACGACACTCGCCAGCATCCCATATCTTGTCCGGACTACGTTGTTTCCTGTCTCTTCATAGTCTTTTACAAATCGTTTTACTAACCAATCGGTCATAAAATCCCTCTCTTCTTTTGCTGTTTTCTATTTGTCATCTTTCTCCGGAAAAAAGAACCATCTCACTTTTACTTTTGCATCAGAAGTTACCAGATCATACTCTTCCTCCGTCAACACTTCCTGAAGTTCTTTCTTTCCATCTTCCGGGACGACTGCATGAACTGCATCAATAAAACAGAGATTTGGATATAGGACACACCACCAGTTATGCCCTTTCGCCTCTCCAATCTCAATGCGAAGCGCTTCATATTCCCCTGCCGGAAATGTGACGTCCCCATAAGTTTTCTCCGGGAAATAACTTGTAGTCAGTTCTAGGTGAACCGGATAGTCATAGGACTCCCCACAGATTACTGCCTGAGCAATATCCCCCAGCTCTCCGAGATGCTCCCCAACCCACTCTCTTGTCTGTGCAAGATCGGTATGCTGCGGCATTTTATATTCCATATAGGCAAGAACCGCTTCCTTAACCTTCATCTTCAATGCCTGATCTTTTTCGCTGTCACTATTTGCCAGCACATGGAACCGCAAAACCTCTCCCGCCATATGCTCCTGAAGATTGGACAACTTCTCCTTTGCTGCCGCATGCATCCTGGTTGTCACCACCCCGGTCAATACCCCTGCGATCAATACTGCAAGTATGAAAATCCTGTACTTCGCTTTCTTTGTGATCCCCGGCACAACTGTCTTTTCTGTTTCTGCTGCTTGTTCTCTCCCACTCATCACTATGTACCTCCCTTTTTGATATAAGGAGTATGTACCGATGAGCAGTTTTTATTCATTATTCCTATTCTTTTTTCGAGCGGATCGTATGCAGCACAGATTCTACCTGATTCTCAATATGGCGACATACAATCTTTGCAGCTTCTTCCTTGTTGCGCTTTTCAATATTTTCTATAATCTGATCATGCTCTTCTAACAATTTCACATGGGATTCGTCCTTTTTCAAATATTCCACGCGGAAACGGTACATCTGCTCCCGGAGATTATTCAACAGTTGGATCAGACGCTGGTTGTCGGTCGCCATATAGATCACATCATGAAATTTCACATCGGCTTCCGCATATTTTGTCACGTCTTTGCTCTTTAATGTCACTTCAAACTCCTTCGCGGCTGCTTTCAACTCCTCAATCTGCTGTGCAGTCATCTTCTCACAGGCAATCTCTACGGCGAGCTCTTCTAACGCACGTCTGACTTCCAACACATCCTTTAAGCTTTTCTCTGTGATCTCGGCCACTTCCGCCCCTTTTCTTGGGATCATGAGCACAAGTCCCTCCAGCTCCAGCTTGCGGATCGCCTCCCGAATCGGAGTGCGGCTGACTCCCAGCTTATTGGCAAGCTGTATCTCCATCAGGCGCTCTCCCGGCTTTAATTCTCCGCGCAGAATTGCCTGCCGCAGTGTATTGAATACAACATCTCTCAATGGTAAATACTCGTCCATGCTTACTTGAAATTTTGGTTCCATGCTCTTATTTCCTCCTTGCATTGTGTATATTCGTAATATACACCTGCTTTGCCAGTTCTCTGTCTCTGATTGCTTTCTGTGCCTCGCGCGCCATTCTGCGGTCTCGGAACAGACCAAATACCGTCGGCCCACTTCCGCTCATCATCGCGTTCAAAGCCCCGTGCGCTTTCATCACATTTTTAATCTCTTCGATCACCGGATATTCCCCGATCGTCACTCTCTCCAGCACATTGCCCATCGAAGCTGCCACTTTTTCCAGGCTCTGCTCCGAAAGTCCCTGCAGGATCCCATCAATATCCGGATGATCTGTAATCTCCCCCGAATCTAATTTTTCATACACCATCTTCGTGGATACACTGATCGGCGGTTTCGCAATCAGCACATAACAGTTCGGCATCTGCGGCAGTCTTGTCAATTCTTCCCCGATTCCCTCTGCCAGCACTGTCCCTCTCATCAGACAGTACGGTACATCTGCTCCAAGCTTGACCCCTCTGTCCATCAATTCCTGCTCAGAGAGTCCTAAGGCAAACATCTTGTTCATTCCAAACAGAACTGCCGCCGCATTGGAACTTCCACCTGCCAGACCTGCCGCTACCGGTATATGCTTATCAAGTGTGATCGACACTCCGTCCTGAATATCAAATTCATCGATCAGAAGCTTTGCCGCCTTGTACGCAATATTATTTTCATTGACCGGAAGATAGAACAAATTCGTCTGAATCCGTATGCCCGGTTCCTCCGTTCGTCTCAGTGTCACATCATCATACAGATAGATGGTCTGCATAACCATCCTGACATCGTGATAACCATTCTCTCTTCTTCCGAGTACATCTAGTCCCAGGTTAATTTTCGCCAGAGATTTTAACTTTAAGTATCTCATCTTCCTACCCCTTTCGACCACAACACACGGATTTCTTCTATCAGAACCTCTACATCCGATAGAAGAAATCGTGTATCTTGTATACATTATTCTTATAGTATACTCATGTTTTCTTTAAAAATCAATATCTTATCCCCCGGTTTCACCTGATCTTCCGTCAGCCCATTGACTGCACAGATCCCGTCAATTGTGGTACAGTACCGCTTTGCCAGTGTCCACAGTTCCTCTCCTTCTTTTACGATATAACCGACGATTCCCGGACGGCGCTCCAGCTCCTCTGTCTGATATGGCTCCATCGTAATGTTGTCAATGACCTCTGTCTGCACCGGCTGTCTGATAAAACTGCAAAATGCCAGAACTGCCTTCACCTCAATCTCTCCACTTCCCGCCATGGAAATAGAAAGCTGTTCAATATTATTTGAAATATCATACTGTGTCTTCTCATTCATTCCTTCTGCCTCTAACAGATAGGAAAACGGCACCATGCCCTGCCACGTTGCAAATGGCACCTCATCATTTGCTTTCACATATAAAAAGGAGACATGGAGGATTCCTTCCATTTGAATTCCGTTTTCCGTCACTTCTGTGTGCTCTACCTGAATGTCTCCATTACTATGACAGATTTGAAGGATTTCTTCTTTTAACTCCGGAAGCGCAAGTTGCTCTGTCACCTTGCATTTTGAATGATTCTGAAGCAACAATGTCTCATAAGCTGCTTCCTTCTTTTCCAGATTACATTTTTCTTTCAGAGAATATGCATCCTCAAGAATCTCCAATTCTTCTTCCTGATAGATCGTGATCTTCAGATCCAGTGTTGCCTCAACGCCCAGTACCCTCATTTCTCCATCTTCATCCATGCGGATGTCCACAAGAGTATCCTCCAGATTTGCATAGAGATGATGATACATCTGTGCCTCTGCCCCAGAACATTCCACCGTTCCCTCATAGGGAACAGTCTGTTCTATCCAGTCTTCTTTCTGTTCCTCCGACAGATATAAGCAAAAAACAAGCAGTTCTCCTTTGACGACAAGCTGATCGTCAATCAGCTTCGAATCCAGCTTCCGGTTTACAATATCTGTCCAAAGAATCGTCCCAATATTCTCCTTTGTGCCCGGCAATGTAATCTCTTCCTTGATCCGGTAAGTATCTTTCTTCCCGGTGTGCAGTTCCAGCACTTTCGCAGTCCGCTTTTTCTGGAAAATTTCCTCCTCCTCTTCAATTCCGGTTGTTGTCTCCTCTTCCCGGAGCACTTCCCGGCAAATCTGAAGCTCTACCATCGCTTTCAAATTCATTTTCCGGGAATGGATCAGCGTCGGCACAAACTCCACTCGGTAATCCCCTACACTGTATGTAACCTGTGCTTCCCCTTCTTCGATGTAGACCATCTCTTCAAACGGAAGTCTTCCTTCCACTGCTGACAGTTTTGGTTCCACCTCATCGGTCACATACAACACCTGAAAATATAGTTTTCCGGATACTCTGAGATAATTTTCCATCCGTTCTATCCCTTCGACCTTGACATGCCCCTCCCCCTGTACAACACGGAGTACATCATTTTTTGCATCGGGTACATTGTAATCGTCATCTACAAAAAACTGATGGATCATCCGCTTTCCAATCTGACTGCAATGTACATTTTTCTTTCTTAACTCCATAAAACATCCTCCTACTCAAATATAATATTTTTATCAATCCATTCCATTTTCACAACAACATACGGATATGTCTGTTTTTCCGTGATTTTCTCTTCCTTGGACGGCCCTAAAAGCTCCGTCTGTATATAGACTGCATTTTCTGTCTCGTACAATGCTTTCACTTTTATACTGTAACCGCTTGTCGGTCTTGTTCCATACCCCACTGCAAGGTACAGTTCTCCCTGATCTGCATAAGAAAGTTGAAATCCTTCTTCCTTTCGCTCTGCAATCATTTCCTCTAATTCTTCCGGAATGTCCTGCTTCTCTGTCACCGTAAATTCTATGTCCCGAAGTTTCCCGGTCCGCTCTGTCTTCTCCACACAGCCGCCCACCGTCAACATCAGACAGGCAACAAGAAGAAGAACTATTTTCCTGCCAATATACTTTTTCACCTGGAAACAATCACTTCCGCTCCTGCATGATTCTCTCTACATCTTATTATCTTTCTTGTCTTTTCATTCCCTCTCTAGTATAATATTTTCAATAAATCAAAATAATGAAGGAGACTTTAACTATGCTGCGTTTTACATTTTTAGTGATATTTTTAATATCCTTTTTAATTCTTTCCATCCCAGTATTGCTTGTAGAAGCCATCATCGGGAAGTTCAACCGGAAGGCAAAAGATTACAGCTGTCTTCGCATTGTCCAGTGGGGATTTCGTTGTATTTTATGGATCACCGGAGTAGAAACGACCGTGATCGGCGAGGAACAAGTACCAGATGAACCGGTCTTATTTGTCGGGAACCACAGAAGTTATTTTGACATTCTGCTTACTTACTCCCGCTGCAAGCGTCTAACCGGCTATGTGGCTAAAAAGGAGATGGAACGCTTCCCTCTTTTGAACAACTGGATGCGTAATCTCTACTGCCTGTTCCTCGACCGAGATAATTTAAAAGAAGGACTCAAGACAATTCTGACCGGGATCGATTATATCAAGCAGGGAATTTCCATCTGTATTTTCCCGGAAGGGACAAGAAATACCGGCGAGGAATTAAGTATGCTCCCGTTTAAAGACGGCGCACTCAAGATCGCCGACAAGACCGGATGTGCAATCGTTCCGATCTCGATGAACAATACTGCCGAAATTTTCGAAAACCATCTGCCAAAGAAAGGTACAAAGGGATTTCCAAAAATCCGGAAGACGCATGTGATTATTGAATATGGCAAGCCAATCTATCCACACACACTTGATCGGGAAGAACGCAAGCACCTTGGTGCCTACTGCCAGAATATCATTCAGGAAACTATCAATAAAAACGCTGCACTGCTCGAAAGCGTGCACGAAAGGGGCTAAGAACCATGACAACACAAAATTTAACATTATTGACCGATTTTTATGAACTGACGATGATGCAGGGATATTTTCACAGCAAAGAGGAAAATACTCCTGTCGTCTTTGACATCTTTTTCCGCAGTAATCCATCCGGCGGCGGGTATTCCATCGCAGCAGGACTGGAACAGGTAATTGAATATATCAAAAATTTGAATTTTTCTTACGAAGATGTCGACTATCTTCGCAGCCTGAATCTATTTGATGAAACTTTTCTTCAGTATTTAAGCGGATTTCATTTCAGCGGAAGTATCTATGCGATCCCGGAAGGAACTGTGATCTTCCCTAGAGAACCACTCCTGAAGGTGATTGCTCCGGTGATGGAAGCGCAGCTTGTGGAGACTGCACTGTTAAACATTATCAATCACCAGTCACTGATCGCCACAAAAGCTTCCCGCGTCGTCTATGCCGCTGACGGAGACGGTGTGATGGAATTTGGACTTCGCCGGGCACAAGGACCGGATGCCGGACTCTACGGCGCAAGAGCCGCCATGATCGGCGGATGTATCGGTACTTCCAACGTGCTTGCCGGACGAATGTTTGATGTACCGGTAAAAGGAACCCATGCACACAGCTGGATCATGAGTTTCCCGGATGAGTACACTGCTTTTAAAACTTATGCCAAGCTATACCCTTCCGCATGCTGCCTGCTTGTAGATACTTACGACACCTTAAAATCCGGTGTTCCAAATGCGATCCGTGTCTTCCGGGAAATGCGCGAAGAAGGAATCGAACTGAAAAATTATGGGATTCGTCTGGACAGCGGTGACCTTGCTTATTTATCAAAAAAGGCAAGAAAGATGTTAGATGCCGCTGGCTTCTCGGATGCATTTATCTCAGCCTCCAATGACCTTGATGAATATCTCATTCTCGACTTGAAGAATCAAGGTGCTGCAATCACTTCCTGGGGGGTCGGCACGAGCATGATCACCTCCAAAGACTGCCCGGCATTCGGCGGTGTCTACAAACTTGCTGCCATTCAGAATGCCGACGGTGAATTTATTCCGAAGATCAAACTCTCAGAAAATACGGAAAAGATTACGAACCCAGGAAATAAAACCGTTCACCGAATCTATGACAAAGAAACCGGAAAGCTTCTTGCTGACCTGATCTGTTTTGTCGATGAAGTCTTCGACGAAAGTAAGGATCTCCTACTCTTTGATCCAGTAGAAACCTGGAAGAAGACAAAACTAAAAGGTGGTACTTACACGATGCGCGAACTGTTAAAACCAGTCTTCTTAAACGGGAACTGTGTCTACCAATCACCGACCGTCATGGAAATCGCTGATTACTGCCGCAAAGAGAAAGAAACACTCTGGGATGAAGTGACACGTCTGTTCAATCCGCATAAAGTGTATATTGACCTCTCAAAGAAATTGTATGATGTCAAAAAAGAACTGTTAGATCAGATGAGTATTCAAGAATAGGAGAAACTGATTATGGAACATATGTCATTACAGGAAATTACAACAGCCTGTGGCGGAACCTATTACGGGGAACCGTCACTGCTTACAAGAGAAGTATCCGGTGTCGCCATCGACAGCCGGAAAGCCGGAAAGGATTTTTTATTTGTCCCGATCAAAGGAGCCAGAGTAGATGGACATTCTTTTATTCCACAGGTGATGGAACAAGGGGCACTCTGCACACTCTCCGAGCACCCGCTTTCTGACAGTTCCCCATATATCCTTGTGAGTTCCTGCGCCCAGGCGCTCAAAGATATTGCCGAACATTATCGCAGGGCACTCGGAATTAAAGTAGTCGGGATCAGTGGAAGTGTGGGAAAGACAAGTACGAAAGAAATGATCGCTTCCATTTTGGAACAGAAATATTCCGTTTTAAAAACTGCCGGCAACTTCAACAATGAAATCGGTCTCCCACTGACCGTTTTCCAGATTCAAAAAGAACATGAGGTTGCTGTTCTTGAGATGGGCATCAGCGACTTTCAGGAGATGAACCGCCTAGCCAAAATTGCACAGCCAGACATCTGTGTGTTGACCAATATCGGACAATGTCATCTGGAAAATTTAGGAGACCGCGACGGTGTGCGGAAAGCAAAGACAGAGATGTTCGCCCACAGACGTCCGGGCGCTTCAATCATCCTGAACGGAGATGATGACAAACTGTCTGAAATTGCAACAGTGCATGCCGCTTCTTTCTCCAAACAAGACGGTACAACTGTCGTTCCTTATTCTGATTCGACTCACGATGAGACTTCTGCCGCATCCGCTGTCGGCAAATCCGGGGATACGACTCCTATCTTCTTTGGAAAAGATCCGCACAATGCTTTCTATGCCGATGAAATTCAAAGTCTCGGACTCAAAGGAACTTCCTGTAAGATTCACACTCCAGCAGGTGATTTTACAGTGATCATTTCCATCCCAGGTGCACACATGGTATACAATGCCCTTGCCGGAACCGCAGTCGGCATTGAACTTGGACTGACACTCGATGAGATCAAGACCGGAATCGAAGCATTACAGCCAGTTGCCGGAAGAAACCACATGATTGAGACAGAACATCTGACAATCCTTGATGACTGCTACAATGCAAATCCAGTTTCCATGAAGGCCTCCCTGGATGTCCTCTCCACCGCACTTACAAGAAAGGTTGCAATTCTCGGAGATATGTTTGAACTTGGAACGAAGGAACTTCTCCTTCACAGAGAAGTTGGTACCTATGCAGCCGAAAAGAAACTGGATCTCCTCTGCTGCATTGGGACATTATCCAAAGCAATGGCAGATGGTGCATCCGAATTTTCTGCACAAAACGATACAAAAATTTGCTATTTTGAGACAAAAAACGACTTTTTAAATGCTGTTTCTTCTATTATAAAGGAGCACGATACAATTCTTGTAAAAGCTTCCCATGGAATGGCTTTTGAAGAGATCGTCCACGCCCTCTGTCACTTAACATTTTAAAAAACACTCAGGAGAATTGACATGAATTATGAAGTATTAGTTCTTGATCTTGACGGTACACTCACCAACTCTGAAAAAAAGATTACAGAACCAACAAAAGAAGCGCTGCTTGACATTCAGCAAAAAGGAAAGATCGTCGTGCTTGCATCCGGCCGGCCGACCCCCGGCATCTTGCCGCTTGCCCACGAATTGGAATTAGAAAAATATGGGGGATATGTTCTTTCTTTTAATGGCGCAAAAATCATCAACTGCAGTACCGGAGAAGTCTTATACAATAAGACGATTCCTTCTGAAGTGATACGCCCTGCCTATGAACTGGCAAAAGATTATGATGTGGATATTCTTGCATATTCCGATGATGCGATCATCTCCGGAATCTGCCCGAATTCCTATACAGAATTGGAAGCCCGAATCAACAGTCTTCCGATCTGCCGTGTAGAAAATTTCCCTGCATATATAAATTTTCCTACAAACAAACTGTTGATCTCAGGTGAAGAGTCGCTCACTGCCGAACTGGAAATCAAATTGAACTCCCATTTCCGCAAGCTACTCAATATTTACCGCTCAGAGCCTTTCTTTCTGGAAATCATGCCACAAAATATTGATAAAGCATATACCCTCCAGAAATTATTATCTGCAATCGGCCTGACCGCAGACCAAATGATCTGCTGCGGCGATGGTTATAATGATATTACCATGCTGGAAAGCGCCGGACTCGGTGTTGCCATGGCAAATGCCCAGCCGCTTGTCCGTGAAAAAGCAGATTATATTACAAAGTCCAATGACGAAGACGGTGTTCTGTTCGTCATTGATCAATTTCTCAGATAGAAGCTTTCCACTTCATTTTGCCGGCTGTTCCCTTTCGGGAGCAGCTTTTTCATTTGTCCTTCTTTCAAACAAATTTTCTCCTCGTATTTTTTAGAAGCCGGCAACTTTTCCAAACGTCTCTTTCATCGACTCATACAAATGATCTTCTTCTCCAATACATTTATTCCGAAAATCCATCAGTTCGCACATAATCTTGATAAAAAATGTATTGACTTCTTTCTCATATGTATTTTGTTTTTCCCGGTCTTTTTCCGGCAGATTTGCTTTCTTTTCTTCTCTTTGTTCTTCTGATACCCTAGCATAAAGTGTGTGAAGTAAATTTCCATTTGTCACATTGACTACTGACAGATATTTCTCTACCAGCGCCAAGTCTCCATAAGTAACCGCGTTGGAAAAAGCATAACGAATAGACTTTTCTACCCTGCAATAATTTGTCTTATTCATACGCGCTACCTTCTCGTATACAATCATCATCTTCGCATTTCTCCATGCTTCGTCTTCTTCAAATAGTTCCATGATGTCCAAAATATACTTGAATCCTTTCAAATTCGCTGGTATCCCAATCTCCATTAAAATTTCCTGTACCCGTTCTCTCATCACTCTACTCCTTTCGACAAACTGGTAAATCCTTAGAAAGCACCTGCCCTTTACCCTATCGTATTTGTCTAAAATAGTCAATCTTTTTGTTGACTTTAAAAGAATCTTGTAATATTATGGGTTTGTTTAACAAAATATTATATCATTTTAGGGAGATTTTACAATGAGTTTAGGAGATAGACTGAAAGAACGACGCGTTATGCTGAATTTAAGTCGAAAAAAATTAAGCGAGATCACTTACATTACTCCACAAGCCCTGGCCAACTATGAAAATGGAATCAGTACTCCGAAATTTGAAATATTAATCAGCCTTTTTCAATCATTAGAATGTGATGCCAATTATCTATACCAGGATTATCTGCCTGCCAATCTCCAGACAGACTTTAATATTACAAAAAACGAACAAGATCTCATCGAAAAATACCGTCAGCTCAATGACCATGGAAAACATGTAGCCAAACTGATCATTGACGAGGAATATGCCCGTATGCTGGAAGGTCTTCTCCGGAAGAAACGTGTCTCCTTCCCATGCCTGTTTCCAACCCTTCACAATGCCTGGACATTCCATCTTGATGACTGTTTCTCAAAGGAAGTCAGTATCCTGCCTAACCATATCACAAGCGAGACTGATTACTGCATCAGAATTCCGGATACGGATATTCTAGAGCCTATTTTTCACTCCAACGATATTCTTGCCGTGAAAAACTGTCCGGTTCATCACAATGAAATCGGAGTATTCTCCTTTCAGCATAAGATGTACATTCTGAAATTATATCATATGGGAAATACGATTAAACTGATTCCATTCCATGTCAATGCAACGCCAATCCATATCCATCCGATGAGTGATTTCAAATGTCTGGGAAAAGTTCTCGGTGTTGTGTCTGAGTAGGTCGAATAGTTCTCTTTGTGAACAGTCCTTCATTTTTTCTTCTTATTTTATTCACAATCCTTTTATTTTTTGCACACACAATCAACACATTTTTCCAGTATAGTTATTATTGTAATAAATATTACTGAAGCAACATTCATAATACTATTACTAATAACATCTTTTTCATAACTTTTCTCCAAGAACTGCGTCCCCAACGCAGTTCTTATTTTTTTCTTTTTCTCTACACTATTTTACAAGTCATCGACCAACGCACTGCTCTTTGCGTAAGCGGTGCTTTTTGCCTCAAAGAAATCTGTTTTGATCATATTTGCGTTGGAAAACTGACTGACCCATCCCATACTCTCCGGCTCTTTTTCATGCCCTTCATAAATTGGCGCAAGCCCAAGATTTTTGCAGCGCAGATTGCCCAGATATTTCACATAATCTGTGATCATGTCACAGCTCAGTCCACTCACTGCATCGCCGATCACATAATGCCCCCATGCAATCTCCTGCTCACAGCCTTCTCGGATCATCTGACGATATTCTTTTTCCTTCTCCTCGCTGAATAATTCTGGAAGTTCTTTTCTGAGTTCTCTTAAAATATTGGTAAATAACCATAAATGTGTGTTCTCATCCCGATTGATGTAACGAATTTCCTGCACGGAACCTGTCATCTTCTGATTTCGCCCAAGATTATAGAAAAACATGAACCCACTGTAAAAATAAATTCCCTCCAAAATATAGTTTGCAATCATCGTCCGCACGAATGCTTCCAGACTTTTCTCTCTCTGAAATTCATTGTACAGATTTCCGATAAATTCATTCCGACTCAGCAGATGCGGATCATCTTTCCACTGATACAGCACTTCATTTCTCTCCTGCGGCTCACAGATCGTATCCAGCATATAACTATAACTTTGACTGTGTACTGCCTCCTGAAATGCCTGAATCGACAGGCACAGATTTACTTCATTTGCTGTAATATATTCGCTGATGTTCGGCAGATTCGCAGTCTGAATACTGTCCAGAAATACAAGAAATGATAAAATCTTATCGTATGCTCGCCGTTCCGGTGCCGGAAGCGTGCGATAATCCCTGACATCCGCACCAAGATTAATCTCCTCCGGAATCCAGAAATTATTCATTGCCTGCCGGTACCAGTCACTCACCCAGCTATATTTCATATTGTTGAAATCATTTAAGTTTGTCGTATTCCCCCCGACAATCCGGCGCAAGCGTACTTCCGTATCCCCTGCCGGATTAAACAGCGGTTTTTTCTTTAACTCTGCCATTTGATTCGTTCTCTCCTTTTCTCTTTTCTCCCAGGCACACTCTTCTACGCAGAGCACACTTCACACTCTTCCACTTCCAGACTCTTAGAACGGATATAGTAGATCGTTTTGACTCCCTCTTCCCACGCAAGCAAATATAGATGCAATACTTTTCGGAATGTATACTCATTTGTAATATAAAGATTCATACTTTGCGCCTGGTCAATGTAGCGTTGCCTTACTCCACAGGCACGGACAGACCAAGTCTGATCGATATGGTGTGCGTTCTTGTAATACCAGAACGTATCCATTGTAAGCTCCGGCGCCACACGCGGAAGAATTCCGCTTTTCTTTTCCTCAAGAAAATACCTGCTCATGACCGGGTCAATCCCCGCTGTCGTTCCGGCAATCATACTTGTACTTCCCGTCGGCGCGATCGCCATCAGATACCCATTTCGCATTCCATTTTCCCTAACCTTTTTTGCCAGCTTTTTCCAGCGGTCTTCGGTCAGATGTCTCTCTGCAAAATATTCTCCGGTCTGCCATTTACTTCCTTCAAAATAGGTGTAGCACCCTTTCTCTCTGGCAAGTTCTGCACTTGCTTCCACCGCTGCATAATGGATCTCTGCAAATACACGCTCTGCGAATGCCAGATGTTCTTCGCTCTCCCATGGAATCTCATTTTTCGCCAGCATATGATGGTAACCACTTACCCCAAGCCCGATTGGGCGATATTTCTCATTGTTAATCTTCGCGTATGGTACCGGAAAAAAGTTCAGATCAATGACATTGTCCAGCGCGCGCACTGCCGTCTTCGTGATCTCTGACAACTCTTCCTTGTTATTGACATCGATCCTTCCAAGAGAGAGACTTGCAAGATTACATACAACAAATTCTCCCGGCTTTGTGACTGTCACAACAACCTGCTCCCCGTCAATCTCTGTAATCTTCTCCTCTGTCACTTCCATCTCACTCATATTCTGGGCAATCTCTGTACAGAGATTGCTGCAATAAATGATTCCCTTATGGCTGTTTGGATTTGCCCGGTTGACATGATCTCTGTTAAATGCGAATGGCGTCCCTGTCTCCACAACGCTTTTAATGATCATCCGAATCACATCCTTGATCGGAATGACTCTCTTTTGGATCTCCGGATCCGCCACACAATCGAGATATTTTTTCTTCCATTCTTCTCCAAAAGAATCTTCCAGTGCATATCCTTTTTTCTTCAAGATCTCATGCGGACACATCAAATACCATTCTCCCTCAAGATTGTCTCTCGCCTGTTCCCAGAAATAATCCGGATAACACACTCCCGGGAAAATATCATGCGCCTTCATTCGGTCATCTCCGTTATTTGTCCGCAAGTTGAGAAATTCTGGAAGATCCCGATGCCACACATCAAGATAGACCGCTGCTGCTCCCTGACGAACCCCAAGCTGATCGACCGCGACTGCCGTGTCATTGACCAGACGGATCCAGCGGATCACACCTCCTGCTGCTCCCTCAAATCCACGGATCGGGCTTCCGCTTGCACGCACTTTTCCAAAATACATTCCCATTCCACCGCCAAGTTTGCTGACTTTCGCAAAATTATCAATGCTCTTATAAATTCCATCCAGACTGTCCGGCACTGTATCGATAAAGCAGGAAGAAAGCTGATGGTGCGGCTTTCTCGCATTGGCAAGTGTCGGTGTCGCCACCGTCACCTGCAGCTTGCTTAACATATTATAAAACTTCTCCACCCATCCAGACCGATCACACGGTTCCTTCATCGCCAGATGCATCGCAATCCCGAGAAACATCTCCTGCGGACTTTCTAACAAAACGCCCTTCTGATCTCGGATCACATAACGATTCAGAAGCAGTTCCAGCCCCGAATAATTAAAAAGATGATCCCGTTCCTCCCGCATCAATTTCTCAAATGCTGTGATTTCTTCCTCCGTATAATTTTCTAAAATATAAGCACCGTACAGATTCTCTTTTGTCAGATAACATATTTTCTCATAAAAAGAATTCACGTTCCGCTGTTTCATCTGTGCTTTCAACTCATTTCGAAATGTTACCAGGCGAATCCGCGCTGCGATCATCTCCCATTTCGGTGCCTCCTGCGTCGTCAATTCCACTGCCGCTTTGAGGAGCATCTTCATTTGTTCCTCTCCTGAGAATCCTGTTTTATAGAATGTATGGTATTTTTCTTCCAGTTTTTCCAAGCTATATACCGGATCCAGAAATTCCCTGCTGATGTCTGAAAATACTTCCTGAAGTCCTTCTGTTTCCGGAAAATCGTAGTTTTTTCCTTCTTGATTTATATTCATTTCTTATATCGCCTCACACTATTTATTGTATTGCTTTCTTGATATTACCACAATATATAGTGCTTCGCAAGATTTTTTCCTGCTTGTTCTCACTTATTCTGCGAAAAAATAATTGATAGCTTCTTACGAATATCCTTAAAATAATTTTCAGATTACAAATAAATTCGGAGATCCTCTGCAAGTTTTTCCTCCAGGCGAATCAGTTTTCTGGCAATCTCCTTCACTTTCCATTCCGCTTCAGGATACTCATTCAAATATCTCCCAAGAGACTTCACTCCCATATTACAGCCATCTGTGATCAGATCTGCGATTGTTGCATCAGACTCATTCCATACAAGCCTGACATTAGTCTTCACCCACGACATTCCCTTCGCCATCATTCCAGGCTCTTTTCCCTCATCCTGATATTCCTTCAATATTTCCTGGATTTCTTTTTCCAGCTTCTCATGTTTTTCCATACAGTCAGACAGGCATTGGTACAATTTCTTCTCGTGTACATATTCCAACACTTCCTCAATCGAAGAAATTCCCATTTTAATCCCTGCATCACATTCTCTTAATAATTTAATTGTATCCGGTTCTACCATTTTTGTTTCCACCTTTCTCTTTCTTTCGGTGAAAGTATACCCGATCAACTAAAAAATATTCTCACTACAGTATCTCTCCAGATTTTCAAGTACTTTCTTATTCAGCCGAATTACGGCCTGCCTTGTCATCCCAGATGAACGCTTCTGACATCTGACATTTTCCCGCACAAGAAGCGATTCTTCTCCAAGTCCCATCAGGGTGTCACAAAAATACCAGGTATTGTTCCGGTCCAGCCATTTCTCAATCGCATGCTGCTCAAAACAAGGACTCAGCGCCGTGTTAAATAAAATCGTATTTTCTCCGAGTGCCTCAAACTCTTCCTCGTATAACAACGTCACATTTTTACTCAGGCAACTACAAACGACATCGCTTTCTTTTAATAACTCTGAAAGTTCACAGTAACGATACCCCTCCCGCTCTTCCAGTTTCGGTTTTCTCGTCCGGCTGTAATAACTGATCTGTGCTCCCATTGCGCCTAATGCTCTTGCGACTGCCTGCGCGCTTGCCCCAAGCCCAAGTAATCCGATACTCGCACCGGAAATCTCCGAACTTTCTCCTAAAAGCGGCGGATGCCCATCTGTCCCATGAAGCCGTCCGATCAAGTTCATCAGCACATACTCTGCTACGCCTTCATCACCGTAATCCCGGATTCCTGTCACTGTGATTCCATGTTCTCTTGCATAAGCAATATCCACATTAGAACTTTCCTCTGAATACAGACTGCAGCACATCCCAATGTATACAAGATTCGGACACTTTGCTAAGATTTCCTCCCCGATTGCATGTGTATAACTGACAAATACCGCATCTGCATCTCCGATTCTTTCTACAATCTCCTCTGCACTCTCTGGCTGCGAATCAAAGAAAATGATTTCCTCACAAAATTCCTTCAATTTTTCTTTACTCTCTTCCAGAATAGAAACCGGCTGGATTGCCACAAGTTTTTTTATTTTTTTCATAAGTTTTTCCTTCCCTTCCATATGTTTCAGCTATTATTTTATTATAGCACTGGATGTGACTTTGTCCTATTGGAAACAAAAAAGAAATCTATTTTCAAAACATAAAAATAAGAGCTATGCTTCACCTCACTGCATCCCATAGCTCTTATATTCCTTATTATTTTAATCTCTTCTCAATTATTTCTTCCCTCTACTCCTCTGCAATAATGTCACGCATTCTGTGTGAACGGTATTCGGGAACTGGTCAACTACCTGTACTTTTTCCAACGCATACCCTTCCCCGCATAGATATTTTAAATCTCTTGCCAATGTAGCAGAATCGCAGCTGACATAGACAATTCTGTCTGGCTGCATTTTTACCATTGTTTCAAGCAGCGCTTCCTCGCACCCTTTTCTCGGCGGATCGACAACAATCACATCGGCATGTGCCTGCTGCCCCGGATGTTCTTTCGCATAATTTTCATAATATGCCGGAAGTATTTCTTCTGCTTTCCCGACAAAAAATTCTGCATTTTTCATATCATTTAATTCTGCATTTTGTTTGGCATCTTCAATCGCCTGCGGTACAATCTCAACACCGTACACCTGCTTTGCCTTTTGTGCCAGGAAAAGAGAAATCGTTCCGATTCCGCAGTACAGATCCCACACGGTTTCTTCTCCGGTCAGCCCTGCATATTCTAATGCATATTTATAAAGCTTTTCGGTCTGTACCGGATTCACCTGATAGAACGACAGCGGAGAAATCTGATATTTTACATTTCCAATGTAATCGGTAATGTAACCATCTCCCCAGAGTACTTCTATCTCTTTTCCCATAATGACATTTGTATTTTCTTTGTTCTTGCTGAAAGTTATACTCCTCATGCCCTCGATTTGAGATAACTTATCCACAAATTTGTCCGCACATGGCAGGTTATCCCCATTGATCACAAAGCAAACCATAATCTCTTTCGTCGTAAATCCATAACGGATTAAAATGTGGCGCACTAGTCCGCTGCAATCCTGCTCGTTATACGCCGGGATGTGGTTCTCATTCATGACCGATAGAATCTCCTCTAAAATCTGCTGATTCTGAGAAACCCCCAGCGCACAATCTGTATTCGGGATGATCTGATGTGTCCTTCCCGCATAGAATCCGGCGACTGCCTTGCCGTCCTTGTCCGTCCCAATCGGGAACTGCGCTTTATTCCGGTAATGAAACGGCTCGTCCATCCCACACACCGGCTGCGTGATCTTTTCTAATACTTCCGGCGCAAATCCTCCGATCCGTTCCAGATTTCCAATGACTTTTTTCTGCTTGAACTGTAACTGTTCCTGATAATCCATCTCCTGGATCTGACATCCTCCACACTGTTTTGCGACCGGACATTTTGCTTCCACACGATTTTTTGAAGGTTCAATGACACGAAGCAGCTTCGCATATCCATAGTTCTTTTTCGCCTTCATCACTTTCACTTCCACAAGATCTCCCATCACGGTATCCTTGATAAACAGTGTATATCCGTCTGCCTTTCCGATTCCCTCTCCATTGATCCCGATATCTTCGATCTTCACGACCGCTGTATCATTTTTCTTCATGATCTTCCTCCTACCATAAAATTGTATCCGTTTCCAACTTCTCTTTGCCTTTTTGGCATTTTCATCACTGCTCGCGCGTGAAGCGTGTTTTTTACATAAGAATTTCCTATGTAACAAAGAAAGCGGGTGCCGCAAAATCAATTTCTTAGACATGGTATAGTTCATCTCTGATTCGATGCAATCTATATCTTGTTGAAATTCTCTGTTTTGCAGCACCCTTTTTCATCTCTCTGTTTTTATTTCTAAATACTTGTCTTTCTTAAATTACTCTCGAACAGTCTGTTATATCCAAGCCAGTCTGTCGTATCTTTTTCTTTGAAAATCTCTGTCAAAGTCTGTAACTTGGCATCTGTGCTGTCCGCGAAATTAAGTGCCAGTGCTTCTGCCAGCGCAGGCTTTTTCGGAGAACCGTATTCTAACTCTCCGTGATGTGCAATAATGCAGTGCTTCAACTCACTTGCCAGCTTTTCCGGAAATCCCGGAATAGATCGAATCGCATCGTTTGCCATCTCGACTCCGATAATGATATGTCCGAGCAGCTGTCCATCATCCGTATAATCATTTTCCGGAAATGCGGAAAGTTCTTTTGTCTTCCCGATATCATGGTACATCGCCGCCGCATACAGAAGATCTTTATTCAGGATTGGATACGCCCCTACATAGTATTCACACATTTTGACAATACTGAGCGTGTGCTCCAAAAGACCTCCTGCAAATCCGTGATGTACACTCTTTGCCGCAGAGTGTGCCTGAAACCGCTTAATAAATGCCGCATCGTCTTTGAAATAATACTCCACTGCTCTTCTCAAATATTCATTATCAATCTGTGCAACATATTTCATCAACTCCTGATACATTCCCTCGACACTCTTCTCACTTGTCGGCATGTAGTCTGCCGCCACATACTCATCTTCAAATGCCTTGCGGATCTGCTTGATATTCAGCTGAAGATTTCCATTATAGCAAATGACATCTCCGAATACTTCGATAAAATCCATCTCATCATACTCTGCAATTCCATTAGAATTTGGATCCCACACTTTTCCGTCTAAAGTTCCCGTTTTATCCTGTAAAATCAGATTGTCATATGCCTTTCCATTTCTCGTTTCTGCAGAGCGCTTTCCTTTGCACAAATAAATACAGCGGATGGTCTCTCCCTCATGTAATGTATTAATATATCTCATTTCTGTCCTCTTTCTATTATAATATTCTCATTTTAATTCTTCTATTTCTTCTCGGCTCCTCCGATGACAACGGTATAACTGATCTCCACATATCCTTCGGAACCAAGTCTTTTTGCCGACAACTTCACTTCATCTCCCGGCTGAAATGTCAGCAGTTTGTTATGCAGTGCTTTCACGGTCACCACCGAATCGCCGTCCATTGCAGTGATAATATCTCCACACTGAACTCCTGCAGCCATTCCCGGAGAATCTGCCTCAATCTCTTTGACATAGATTCCCTTCGGAAGTTTCTGTGCCTCTGCAATTTCATCCGTCACATTCGTCCCGACAACACCGATATATGGAACACTGTTGCCATTTAGCAGCTTTTCCAGTTCTTCTTTCACATCCGAAACTGCAAGGACACGCAGTGTACTGCTTTCATCCGTCACCTGTTCGGCAGCAAATGTAAATCCGATGACTTCACCGTCGATATTAAATAACACACCGCTCCCTTGTCTGGAGGCAGGTATGTCTGTGTCCAACAGCCGGTATACTCGGTCTGCTACACTGACTGTATTTTTATTGGAACTGATAATGCCATATCCCATCCCTTTGGAGTAACCAAACAGACTTCCCAGTGCAATCACTACATCTCCTTTGTAAGTCATGTTAGAATTGCCAAGGACAGCCTCTTGGATCTGATTCTTTGTGCTGTCACTGACCTGATTCCGATCAACCGCAAGCACGGCAATCCCCAATACCGCATCCTTCTTTCTGACTGCAGCATCACAGGATGCGCCATCTCCAAATGTCACCTGAATCTGCTCTGCATCCTTGATGGCACTTCCCATCGTCAGGATCAGATATTCTCTGCTGTTGGACGGCATGATCACGCCACATGCACCGGTTCCTTCTTTTCGCTCTTCCTCTGTCCAGTTATCATCTTCTCCGGCAGAAGTCACTGAGACAATACTTTTGTTCGCCTCCGCAGCGACCTGGTACATCGCACGTTCCAGCTCTTCAAAATTTTCAAGGGTAAGCTCCGGCTCTCTTTCTTCTTCCTCTGCCTTTGCTTCCTGTGGATGTTCTTCAGGTTCCTCGTCCTTTGGAATGGTAATCTCTTCTTCTGCATTCAGCTGTTCATCAACCCATGGTTGCAACACACAAAAACTAATACTGGCAAACGCACCGAATAGAATTCCTGCCGCCGCCAGCCCGGCTGCCTTATGCATGAGCTTTTTTCGATTCAGAGGCTTCTCCTTGATTACCTCCTGCAAAAAAGAAAACTTTTCTGGTCCTTCCTTGTTCTCCATAGACATGACGTATCTCCTTTTTCATCCTCTTTACAGTATACCCTAACATTTGTCAATGTTCAATAAGTATAGAATATTTCTGCTTTCCTTTATTACAAATATAAGGTAGAATGGAAACAGGTGAATGATTATGAATAAAAAGACTTTAAAAAAACTAGAATACAACAAAATAACTGAATTACTTGCAGAGCAGGCTTCTTCCCCGGGCGGAAAGATACTCTGCAGCCATTTGGCTCCGATGACCTCCCTGGCCGAAATCACAACCGCGCAAGAACAGACCGCGGCGGCTTTTACAAGAATTGTAAAAAAAGGACGTCTCTCTTTCAGCGGTGTATACACTGTGGAAGATTCTCTGATGCGTCTGGAGATTGGCGGAGCGCTCGGCTGTAATGAACTGCTCCGCATCTGCAAATTACTGGAAGTGACAAACCGTGCCAAAGCTTATGGGCGGCACGAGACTGTGGACGAGGAGCAGGACTGCCTCGACGTGTATTTCGATCAGCTGGAACCACTGTCGATCCTTGCCGGCGAGATCCGCCGCTGCATTATCGATGAAGATGAGATCAGCGATGACGCGAGCAGTACCCTGAAGCACATTCGAAGAAGTATTTCCCAGACAAACGACAAAGTACATTCTACGCTGCTTTCGCTTGTCAACGGCTCTCTGCGTACTTATCTGCAGGATGCCATTATTACGATGCGCGGAGACAGATATTGTCTTCCAGTCAAAGCGGAATACCGCAGCCAGGTACAGGGAATGATCCACGACCAGTCTTCTACCGGTTCGACACTCTTTATTGAACCAATGGCTGTCGTAAAGTTAAATAATGATCTAAAAGAACTTTACGGAAAGGAGCAGGAAGAGATCCAGGTGATCCTTGCCAATCTCAGCGCAGATGCCGCCGGCTATGTGACGGAGATTCGCAGAAACTATAAGCTGCTTACAGAACTGGACTTTATCTTCGCAAAGGGTTCCTTTGCCCTCTCCTTAAATGCAAGCAAACCGATTTTTAACGACCATGGCTATATCCATATCCGTGAAGGACGCCATCCGCTTCTCGATAAGAAAAAGGTAGTCCCGATCACGGTCACACTGGGAGATGCCTTTGATCTTCTGATTGTAACTGGTCCGAACACCGGCGGAAAAACCGTATCGCTAAAAACAGTCGGTCTTTTCACGCTGATGGGGCAGGCAGGACTTCATATTCCTGCACTGGATCGCTCAGAATTGGCGCTGTTCCACGAAGTGTATGCGGATATCGGCGATGAGCAAAGTATCGAGCAGAGTCTCAGTACCTTCTCTTCTCATATGACCAATATCGTTTCCTTCCTGCAGCACGTGGATGAGCACTCTCTTGTGCTGTTCGATGAGCTCGGCGCCGGAACCGATCCAACCGAAGGAGCTGCACTTGCAACTTCCATTCTGTCCTACCTGCACGAGCGGAAAATCCGCACGATGGCAACGACTCATTACAGTGAGTTGAAAGTCTATGCACTTTCCACTCCGGGTGTAGAAAATGCCTGCTGTGAATTTGACGTAGAGACACTCCGTCCAACTTACCATCTGCTGATCGGTATCCCGGGAAAGAGTAATGCCTTCGCAATTTCCAGTAAACTTGGTCTGCCAGATTATATTATCGCAGATGCGAAAGAACGTCTGTCCGAACAGGATGAATCCTTTGAAGATCTCCTTGCAGACCTCGAAAACAGCAGACGTACCATTGAGAAAGAACAGCAGGAAATCGCTGCCTACAAGCGCGAAGTAGAAGCTCTGAAACAGAAATTAGAGCAAAAACAAGAACGCCTTGACGAGCGCAAAGAGCGCATTATCAATGAAGCGAACGAAAAAGCAAACGCGATTCTCCGCGAGGCAAAAGAAGTTGCTGACGAGACTATGAAGAACTTCCGCAAGTTTGGGAAAGAAAATATCTCTGCCGCAGAGATGGAACGCGAGCGAGAACGACTCCGCCAGAAGATCAAAAAGACCGGATCCGGTGTGAAGCTTGACACGAAAAAACCGAAAAAACAGCATAAGCCAAGTGATTTCAAACTCGGCGAGGCTGTAAAAGTGCTCAGCCTCAATCTGACCGGAACCGTAAGTTCTCTTCCAAATGCGAAAGGAGATCTTTTCGTACAGATGGGAATCCTTCGCTCCCAGGTAAATATCTCCGATCTGGAGATCATCGATGAACCTGTGATCACGGGGAAACATCTGCAGAAGACTTCCTCCGGAAAGATGAAAATGAAAAAGACCATGTCTGTCCGCCCAGAGATTAACCTACTCGGAAAGACAGTAGACGAGGCAATCGCAGAACTTGACAAATATTTGGATGATGCGTACATGTCGCACATCAGTCCCGTCCGCATCGTGCACGGCAAAGGAACCGGTGCACTCCGCAGCGGTATCCATAACTATTTAAAACGACAAAAACATGTAAAATCTTACCGCCTCGGTGCGTTCGGTGAAGGAGATGCCGGCGTCACGATCGTGGAATTTAAGTAGTAGATTTGAAATAAAGGAGGGATTCCTACCCCATGGTAACTAAACAGAAAATCTTAATCGTCGATGACGATGAAAATATTGCAGAGCTGATCTCCCTCTATCTTTTGAAAGAATGCTTCGACACGATGATGGTACATGACGGTGAGGAGGCGTTAGCTGCATTTGACAGCTATTCGCCAAATCTCGTACTGCTTGACTTAATGCTGCCGGGCATCGACGGTTATCAGGTCTGCCGCGAGATTCGGGCAAAATCAGATACTCCGATCATCATGCTCTCCGCAAAGGGAGAAGTCTTTGATAAAGTACTTGGTCTCGAACTTGGTGCAGATGACTACATGATCAAGCCTTTTGATTCCAAAGAGCTTGTCGCAAGAGTCAAAGCAGTGCTCCGCCGCTACCAGGCACCTAGACAGGAAACTGCTGCCGCAGAGAAAGGCAAATGCGTTTCCTACCCTGGCATTGAGATCAACTTGACGAACTACTCTGTCGTCTGTGACGGAAAAGTAGTCGAAATGCCTCCAAAGGAACTGGAACTGCTTTATTTCCTCGCATCCTCACCAAATCAAGTATTTACAAGAGAACAGCTCCTCGACCAAATCTGGGGCTACGAATACATCGGAGATACAAGAACTGTCGATGTGCATATCAAGCGTCTGCGCGAAAAAATCAAGGACCATCCGACATGGAGTCTCGGCACCGTGTGGGGTATCGGGTACAAGTTTGAGGTGAAATAGTATGCGCAGCACTTTATACTTAAAATTTATCAGCATTTATCTGATCTTCGGATTTCTCTGCCTGTTCACAGTCGCCACACTCACCCATGAGCTGACAATCTCCGAGCTGGAAGAAGATACTTCTGATACCCTTTATAAAGAAGCCACCCTGCTCGCCAATGATTACCTGACCGGATATTTTACAGACGATCTGACACTTTCCGACATTCACACGCAGTTAAATGGGATGTCGACCTATCTGCATGCATCAACATGGTTCATTGACCGCACTGGACAGGTGATTCTATCTGCGGGAGCAGATGAAATGCCGGTTCCGCCATCCGAAATCCCAGACTTTGATCCTGCGGAAAATGGCAGTTCCAAATATCTGCTCGGAACTTACCATGATCTTTTTGATAAAAAAGTCATCACAGTGATTGCACCGGTCACACAAGGCTTTACGACGAAGGGATATCTGCTGCTGCACAAACCTTACGAAGATCTCGAACAGCAGACTTCTTCTTTATTGCGAAATGTCTATATTACCATTGTTGTCATCTACATTTTATCTTTCTGCATACTGCTGGCATTCCACTTTTTCATTTACCAGCCGCTGCGGAAGATCACAGAGGCTGCCACCCAGTATGCCTCCGGCAATCTGACTTATGAGATCCCGGTGCGGACAGAAGACGAGATGGGCTATCTGTCTGCCTCTCTCAACTATATGGCAGCACAGCTCAAAGATATGGAAGACTATCAGAAGAAGTTCATCGCCAATGTCTCCCACGACTTCCGCTCTCCGCTCACATCCATCAAAGGATATGTGGAAGCGATTGTCGATGGAACAATCCCACAAGAACTTCAGGGAAAATATTTGAACATCATACTGTTTGAGACCGAGCGCCTGACGGATCTGACAAAAGATCTTCTGACATTAAATGAATTTGACACGAAAGATCTTCTTCTTGACAAGACCAACTTCAATCTGCACGACACGATCAAACACACTGCCGCTTCTTTTGAAGGAACTTGTACCTCCAAGAAAATTTCAATTGAACTGCTCTTTGACCCGCGCATCCAGAATGTCTTTGCCGACCGCGGTAAGATTCAGCAAGTCTTATACAACTTGCTGGACAACGCGATCAAATTTAGTAATCCGGACTCTTCCATCGTACTCGAGACGACCGAACGCAATGGAAAAGTGTTCGTCTCCGTCAAAGACTCCGGAATCGGGATTCCCAAAAAAAGTCTCACAAAAGTGTGGGAGCGTTTCTATAAGAGCGACCTCTCCCGTGGAAAAGACAAGAAAGGAACCGGGCTCGGACTTGCAATCGTCAAGGAAATCATTCAGGCACATGGAGAAAATATCAACGTTATCAGCACCGAAGGAGTCGGCACAGAATTTATTTTCTCACTCACAAAAAGCAGTGAAAATTAGTTTCTTCCTTACACGAAAAGAAACGATACAAAAAAAGAGAAACACATTTCCTCCACTGAAATGTCGTTTCTCTTTTTTGATGATTTGTATTAGTATCTGCATTGATTACAGCTTTATCTGCTTTTGAATTTCATATTCCTTTCCTCACTAATACAAAATACGGCTGATATTTTTATCTTCCATATTATCTTTTGTCACCCACACATATCCTGTATCAACAACTGCCTCATTTCCTTGATTCGCGATGGAACGCGCACAGGCAATCACAGTCGCATATCCCATACCATACGGATTCTGAACAACAAGACCTTCCAGTTCTCCATTCTCCAGCGCCTCCATCTGTTTCTCTCCTCCGTCGAATCCGATTATCTTGAGATTCTTGGCAGCCTCTGCCTGCTTAGTATCTTTTGACTGCTTCATCTCATTGACAATCGACAGTACTTTCTGTGTCGCATCCACATTGGTTGTAAAACAGCCCGTCACATCCGGGTGCTGCTCCAGAATATACTGGATTGCCTGCTCATCAGTAAAGTCTTCCTTCTGCGCTGCCTTCTCATCTTCTGGATTGATTTTCGCTTCCCGGTTCTTCTTCTCTGCCAAAAGTCCTTTCACGTCTTCCAGATTATCCAGGTAGACAACTTCCGCGATCTCAACTTCCGGATAATCTTTTGCGAGTGTATCCGCAAAACCACTCTGACGCTCTCTCGCAGTAGTAGAATTAGAATCGTGGACAAATACGATTACCTTTCCCTTGTTATCTAATGCCGTAGCCAGATTCACTGCCGCAGTCTGTGCTGCTTCTGTATTATTGGTAGAGCAGAGTGACTGCAGTCCCTGGTAATCACTTCCGGAATCAAAGGCAACAATTGGAATTCCATTCTCTGTAGCAAGATCAAACTGCACCGAACAAGCATTGGAGTCAATGATCGCAATCCCAACTGCATTTGGATAGCGGGCCAGTTCTTCATCTAAAATATTAATCTGCTCGTCCACGCTCTCACTCTCGCTCGGACCGCTGTAATTTAACTTGATCTTATCTTCCCCTTTGTAACCCAGTGCACTGTTCAATTCCGATACTGCTTGCTTGGCGCCTTTTTCTACCATTTTCCAATATTCGGTTCCGGCTTCCTTCCCGATCAGGGAAATGTATGTTCCCGGTTCCAGGGTAAGACCGTCCACATTGCTATACGCCTGCGGAGAAATAATATTTAAATTGCCCTGTCCTTCTTTCTCTTTCGGCTCCTCTTTTTCTGTATCTGCCTGTGTCTGTGTATCTTGCTTCTCTTCCTCTGCTTCCTTCCCACAAGAAGAAAATAGAAGCATTGCACTCATCAGACATGCCAGCCCTATGATGCTCTTCCTTCTTCTCTGCATTTTTTACACACTCCATTTTTTCATTCTGAACGTATATTTCAAAGCCTATGTCACACACTTGTAAATATACGTAAAATCTTCGGGCACCGACAATGACTTCTCACAATTTTAAAAGAAAAAAATCAACTTCCGTCCACCCTCTAGGTTATTACCTATCTACTATACACTAAATTACAAAAAATAGAAGAAATTTTTTCTTAAATTTTTATAAGGTTTTATACAGTGTTCACAATTTGTATACTGTATGCAATTTAGTACAATCCAACCTATTGACTTTTCTTATAGCAAATTGATATAATCTAAGTGAATTATTTAACAAACATTTTACAAACTACTAACTTTTTTACAACGATTTAGGAGGAAATATAATGGAAAAAAACTGGAACTCTAGTTGGGACGGATTCAAGCCAGGACGTTGGAACCGTACATCAGTAAACGTACGTGACTTCATTCAGTCAAACTACACACCATATGAGGGGGACGATTCTTTCTTAGCAGGTCCTACAGAAGCTACAAAGACTCTTTGGGCTCAGGTAATGGATCTTTCAAAGCAGGAACGCGAAGCAGGCGGAGTTCTTGACATGGATACAAAAATTGTATCAAGCATCACTTCCCATGCCGCAGGTTACTTAAACAAAGACTTAGAACAGATCGTTGGTTTCCAGACAGATAAACCATTCAAACGCTCTTTACAACCTTACGGTGGTATCCGTATGGCTCAGAACGCCTGCCATGAAAATGGATATGAAGTTGACCCTGAAATCGTAAAAATCTTTACAGAATACAGAAAAACACACAATCAGGGTGTATTTGATGCCTACACACCAGAGATGAGAGCAGCAAGAAAATCTGGTATCATCACAGGACTTCCGGATGCATACGGACGTGGACGTATCATCGGTGACTACCGCCGTGTTGCTTTATACGGAACAGACTGGCTGATCGCAGACAAGAAAGAACAGCTTGCTACTTCTTTAGTGAGAATGACAGGAGATAACATCCGTCTTCGTGAAGAATTATCTGAGCAGATCCGCGCACTTGGCGAATTAGCAAAATTAGGAGAAATCTACGGATACGATATTACAAAACCAGCTTCCAATGCAAAAGAAGCTATCCAGTGGTTATACTTTGGATACCTTGCAGCTGTTAAAGAACAAAACGGTGCAGCAATGAGTCTTGGACGTACTTCTACATTCCTTGATATCTATATCCAGCGTGACTTAGAAAGAGGACTGATCACAGAGGAACAGGCTCAGGAATACATTGACCACTTCATCATGAAGCTTCGTCTTGTAAAATTTGCACGTACACCAGAATACAATGCATTATTCTCCGGTGACCCGACATGGGTAACAGAGTCTATCGGTGGTGTTGGTGTTGACGGACGTCCGCTCGTAACAAAGACATCTTTCCGTTACCTTCACACATTAGACAACCTTGGAACAGCTCCAGAACCGAACTTAACAGTTCTCTGGTCTACTCGTCTTCCAAAAGCATTTAAAGAATACTGTGCGAAGATGTCTATCAAATCATCTTCTATCCAGTATGAAAACGATGATTTAATGCGTCCGACTCACGGAGATGACTACGCAATCGCATGCTGTGTATCTTCTATGAGAATCGGTAAGGAAATGCAGTTCTTCGGAGCTCGTGCAAACCTTGCAAAATGTTTATTATACGCAATCAACGGTGGTGTGGATGAGAAATCCAAAGTACAGGTAGGACCAAAATACCGTCCGGTAGAAGGTGAATACCTTGACTACGATGATGTTATGGCTAAATTCGACGACATGATGGAATGGCTTGCTGAATTATATGTAAACACATTAAATATCATCCACTACATGCATGACAAATATTGCTACGAAAAAATCCAGATGGCTCTTCATGACCGTGAAGTAAAACGTTACTTTGCAACAGGTATCGCAGGACTTTCTGTTGTAGCTGACTCTTTAAGTGCAATCAAATATGCAAAAGTAAAACCGATCAGAGACGAAGATGGATTAGTAGTAGACTACGAAGTAGAGGGAGATTTCCCGAAATACGGTAACAACGATGATGATGTAGATGAGATCGCAGTAACTGTTGTACGTTCTTTCATGGACAAGATCAGAAAACATCACACATACCGTCACGGTGTTCCTACAACTTCTATCCTTACTATCACATCTAACGTTGTATATGGTAAGAAGACAGGTAACACACCAGACGGAAGAAAGCTTGGAGAACCTTTAGCACCAGGAGCAAACCCAATGCACGGACGTGATTCTCACGGAGCATTAGCTTCCCTTGCATCTGTAGCTAAGATTCCATTCAGACATGCTCAGGACGGAATTTCCAACACATTCTCTATCATTCCGGGAGCACTTGGAAAAGAAGATAAGATCTTTGCAGGTGACCTTGACCTTGACAGAATCGAAGAATGTGGAAACCAGGCTTGCAACATTCCAAACATCATGGACAGCATCGACAACGAATAATCTGTCCGACAATACAAAAATCAGATAAAGAAAAACCAAAATCAAGGAGGATAACACTATGGCAGTAAATCAGCAGCAGGTAGATAACTTAGTAAATATGTTAGACGGATACGTAGAACAGGGTGGACACCACTTAAATGTAAACGTATTTACAAGAGAAACATTATTAGACGCTCAGAAACACCCAGAAAACTACCCACAGTTAACTGTTCGTGTTTCAGGATACGCTGTAAACTTTATCAAACTTACAAAAGAACAGCAGGACGACGTTATTTCCCGTACATTCCACGAAGGAATGTAATGTAACGGCAGAGAGAGCCGTCTGATGACATATCGTCTATGTCATCGGACGTTCTGTTCTCCGTATCGAATTGCAATAATGACTTCAAGGGGCTGCCGCCGAAATGGTTTCTGATCTTTCCATTCTGCGACAGCCTTTTTTCATACCGAACTTTATCATACTGAAAGGCAGGTGTCTTTTATGACAAAAGGATATATACATTCGATTGAAAGCTGTGGAACCGTAGATGGCCCGGGACTGCGCTACGTAATCTTTCTTCAGGGCTGCCCGATGCGCTGTCTGTACTGTCACAATCCAGATACATGGGAGCCAAACATCGGAGAACAACAAAGTGTAGAGGAAGTACTCGAAGGCTTCTACTCTAATCTCCCATTTTACCGCCATGGCGGTGTGACTGTGACAGGCGGTGAACCAATGATGCAGATGGATTTTCTGATCGAGCTCTTTACAAAGCTGAAGAAAGATCATATCCACACCTGTATCGATACTTCTGGGATTATGTTTCAGCCATCCAATGCAGTATTTATGGAAAAGCTGGAAAAGCTCCTTCAGGTCACAGACCTGATCATGCTTGACATCAAACATATCAACGGAGAAGAACACAAGAAACTGACTGCACACTCCAATGAGCGTATCCTGGCATTTGCACGCTATCTCGATGAGCAAAACATTCCGATCTGGGTACGCCATGTGATTGTTCCCGGCATCACTTTCTATCAAGAATATCTGGAACAACTTGGCACATTTCTCGGAACACTGAACAATGTCAAAGCGCTTGATATTCTTCCTTACCACTCTATGGGAAAGGCAAAATATGATAACCTTCATATGGATTATCCGTTAAAGGATACTCCAGAACCAAGTAAAGAAGATGCAGAGGCTGCCAAACGTGTTGTTCTCGCTGCATATAAGCATGAAAAGCAGCGTCTGAACAAACTGTCGGAAGAACTTTAAGACAAATTGTTCCGGTCCCTGTTCTGTTGTCTTCTAGTCTTTTTGTGCTCTGATTGAAACTCTTTTTCTTTGTATTAAATTCAGAGCACAAAATAGACTTGTATATTTGGCTCATTTGTATTAAAATAAACACAAATAGGCAGAGTTCATTCTGCCACAGAAAAGGAGGATACATACTATGGCACACGTAATTAGCGATGAATGTGTAAGCTGTGGAGCTTGCGAAGCTGAATGTCCAGTTGGAGCAATCTCTCAGGGAGCAGATCACTACGAAATCAATGCTGATGCTTGCGTAGACTGTGGAGCTTGTGCTGCACAATGTCCAACAGGAGCTATCTCTGCTGAATAATTCAGATATGGCTGCCTGGCAGCCAACATAGCCCAGTAAGTATATAGGCAAAAAAGTGGGACGGATCAGATGTAATGTCTGATCCGTCCCCTTTTTTGCAGCATAAACTTGTCCTAAAAAATCATGTTATACTCCATATTTTGTTCACTTCATGCTATCCTTCCAGCAATTTTCTCAACTTTCCAACCGGTGATACTTTCACACTCTCGCGTCTGATCTGCTGCTGCTGTCTGATCAGGCTGTCCAGCTTGCGGTAATGTTCTTCTTCTTTCTGCTCTTTCAGATGAAACAACGTTTCCATCTCGCCAAGTACATTCTTTGTAACTGTATGACTGACTTCCTGCGCAAGCTTCGTATTATTCTCCACGATAACTTTCTGAAGTGCCTCCCCGATAAAGCTCTGAACTTGCAAAAACTTGTCCGTATCCACCACTTCCGGCTGTGCCTTGACAAGCTGTCCTTCTGTCTGACTCATTCTGCTGTTCTCCCTTTCCTCCATCTCTGCCAGCTTTTTCTTCTTCTGTTCCCGCGCTTTCTTTAATTCTGGTATGACGGTCTTTAACTCTCTCAACTGCATGCTCTGCTCTTTGAGATCCTTAATGCAGTGAAATAAACGGATGTCATCTTCTGTATAGTAACGGTGCCCCATCTCTGTCCTGCCGATCGGAAGGTCAAGTTCTTCCTCCCAGTATCTCAGCACATGTGCCTCCACCCCGACTCTCTTTGCAGCTTCTGAAATCATATAGTGAACTTCGCCCATAAAAATAACCTCCAATATGTAATAACCTATAAAGATTATAACATATTGAAGGTCTGTTCTTTTGCTCTTTCCATCGCAAGTTTCGCCATTATTCCTGCTTTCTCGTCGCATTGGCAAACTTCGTATAATTTGGAAGCCATGCAAGATTCACAGTTCCGATCGGACCGTTTCTCTGTTTCGCAATGATGATCTCTGCAATGTTCTTCATATCTGTATCTTTGTTATAATAATCATCACGGTAAATAAACATCACCACGTCGGCATCCTGCTCGATTGCACCAGATTCTCGAAGGTCTGACATCATCGGACGATGATCCGGCCTCTGCTCTACGGCACGGCTCAGCTGAGAAAGTGCAATAACCGGTACATTCAGCTCTCTGGCAAGTCCTTTCAATGATCTGGAAATATCCGAAATCTCCTGCTGTCTGGATTCTGCACGTCCGCCTACACGTCCGGTCATCAACTGCAAATAGTCGATGATGATCAGGTCTAACCCTTGCTCCAACTTAAACTTTCTGCACTTAGAGCGGAGTTCTGAAATAGAGATTCCCGGCGTATCATCAATGATCATCTTAGACTTTCCAATCACTCCAGCTCCTTCAATCAGCTTCTCCCAATCGGAATCCTTCAGATTACCGGTACGGAGCAGCTGTGCATCTACCTGAGACTCCAAAGAAAACAGACGGTTCACCAACTGTTCCTTGGACATCTCAAGACTGAAGATTGCCACCGTCTTATTGCTGCGAAATGCCACATGCTGTGCGATATTAAGCACGAACGCTGTCTTTCCCATAGACGGTCTCGCTGCCACGAGGATCAGATCAGACGGCTGCAGGCCGGATGTTTTATAATCAAGATCAATGAACCCTGTCGGAATTCCGGTGACAGTTCCCTTCGTCTTGGAAGACTTCTCGATCTTATCTAACGCATTTAACACGACCTGCTTGATTGGAACATAGTCTCCGGTATTTCTCTTCTGTACAAGCTCAAATACTCTCTTCTCCGTCGTCTCAAGCACCGCCTCCAGCGAATCCCGACCGAGATAACACATGTTCTCAATCTCCTCATTCAGCTTGATCAGTTTCCGCAGCATCGATTTTTCCATGACGATCTCTGCATAATATTTTACATTCGCAGAAGTCGGAACTGCTGTCAGAAGATCTCTTGCAAATTCAAGGCTGGTGATTTCCGGCGGAACATCCTTTTCTTTCAGACGCTCCTGAAGGGTGATCAGATCGACCGGCTTCCCTTCATTGAAAAGTTCCACCATAGCCTCAAACAGAATGCCATATGCCGTCTGGTAAAAATCTTCCCGGCTGACGATTTCTGCCGCTGTCATGATCGCATCCTTGTCCATCAGCATTGCTCCGACAACGGATTGCTCCGCCTCGAGGCTGTGCGGAAGGACTCTTTTGATCAATGCCTCTTCCATGCGTTCCACCTACGCTTCTGTGACAACGACTTTCAGATCTGCTGTCACCTTTGTGTGAAGTTTTACCTGAACGATATGTGTTCCCAATGTCTTGATTGCTTCTTTTAACTGAATTTTCTTCTTGTCAATATCATATCCCATTTGCTCTTTGACTGCATGTGCCACTTCTTTGGAAGAAACAGATCCGAAAGTTCTGCCGCCTTCTCCAACTTTGATCTGCAGTGTCACTTTTCCTGCTGCAATCTTCTCTGCGAGTGCTTTGGCAGCCTCTAACTGCTCCTGCGCAATCTTTTCTTCGTTCGCTTTCTGAAGCTTCAGGTCATTTAAATTCTTTCCAGTTGCTTCGAGACCTAATTTCTTCGGCAAGATAAAGTTTCTTGCGTACCCGTCATTGACGTTTACGATCTCTCCCTTTTTCCCAAGTGCCTTTACATCTTCTAATAAAATTACTTTCATTATATATCTCCTCCTTCTATCATCTCGTCCAGTGTGCCTTTGATCATCCCAATGACTTCCTCGACTTCCATATCGGAAAACTGTGCTCCTGCTCCGTTGATATGGCCGCCTCCGCCGAGACGTTCTGCAATCACCTGAACATTTACCTCATCAATGGCGCGGGCGCTCAAATACACCTTCCCATTGTATGCTGTCAATACAAACGATGCACGGATCCCCGCAATGTTGAGCAGCTCATTCGCTGCCTGGGCTCCGACGATCGTCGGACTTTCAATTCCTTTGCCCGGACACTCCGCAATAGCAAATTCACCTCTGTATACCTCTGCTCTGCGCACCGTCTCCGCCTTTGCACGATACGAATCCATATCATCCCGGAACATCTTTCTCACCCGGGTGATATCTGCACCACAGCGCCTCAAAAATGCTGCCGCCTCAAAGGTTCTCACACCGGTTCTGCTCACAAAGTTATTTGTATCGATCATGATTCCCGCATACATACAGTCTGCTTCCACCGCCTTGATCCGGATATCATCCGCAATGTACTGCAGCACTTCTGCGACCATCTCACAGGTGGAAGATGCATACGGTTCAATATAAGATAATACTGCATTATCAATGCTGTTGCTTCCCTGCCGGTGATGATCGAGCACGACGATCGTCTTTGTCATGCCAAGCAGTTCCTCACACTCTGTCAGTTCCGGCTTATTTGTGTCGACTACAACAACCATCGTATTTTCTGTTACCACATCCTCCACCTGAGAGGAAGTAAGAAACAGATCTTCATCGTATGCCGCATTATCCCGGATACGCTCATACAGCGGTCTGACAGAACTTGTGATATCGTTGATCACGATATGTACTTTCTTCTCCATAATTGTAGCTGCACGATAAATACCGATTGCCGCTCCAAAAGAATCTACATCCCCGATCTTATGTCCCATGACAATGACTTTGTCCTTAGCGGCAATAAATTCCCGCAGAGCCTCCGCCTTGACTCGCGCCTTCACACGCGTATTCTTTGCCACCTGTTCGCGCTTTCCGCCAAAATACGTAATATTGTTCGCATCCTTTACAACCGCCTGGTCACCCCCTCTTGCAAGTGCAAGATCGATTGCCACCCGGGCATAGTTGTAACTCTGTGCATAAGTGTCGGTACTCATCCCAAGACCGATACTGAGTGTCGCCGGCATCTCATTTCCAATGCTAATGCCCTTGACCTCCTCTAACAATGCAAACTTATCTTCTTTCAACTGTTGGAAATACTTTTTCTTAATCACGATAAAGTATTTATCCTTCTCCATTTTCTTGACGATCCCGTCAATCTTTGCAATATACTGATTAATCTTCCGGTCGATCAACGCTACCAAAAGTGACTGTCTGACTTCCTCAACACTCTCGATGACTTCATCAAAGTTATCAATGTAGATCAGACCTGCTACCATCTTCTGTGCATCATTTTCGCGAATGTACTTATTCAGTTCTGTGACATCCTTCAGGTAGATTGCAATAAAGTATTCCTTCTCCTTGGGAAGCTGCAAAAGTTCCTCTGTCTCACTAAATCCTTCCACAGATACTTTGTGCATAGCTACTGAATATTCCTTCTCCTTGTAAATAACATTCAGCTGCACCTGCTCAGATTCCGCTTTTGGAAATACGCCCCGGTTCAGTTCCGGAATGACCTTATTAATATACTTCTCTGCCTTGTCGCCCTGCCCTGTCACTACTTTGAAACTGTCATTCATCCATATAATCTGCCCATCATCCATCAGAAGTGCATACGGAATGGAAAGTTCCTTCAGCAGTGTATTCTGAACAACACCATACTGTGCTGCGAACTGTACCAGGTCTGCCATGATCAGCGACTTACTGTACATATAGAGCACACCTACTCCGATTCCATACACTGTCACAATGATTGCCATCATGATTCCTGCCTGACTGCTCGTAAAAAAGATCCAGATGGTCATCGCCACGAGCAGGATCAGCATAAAGATCGGCCACTGCATGTAAAAGCGGAGCTGTCCTTTTAATCGAATATCCTTCTTCATATTTTAACCCTCAATAGAACTAAAGTTACCGTTAAATTATACCACTTTTCCCCCCGATATGGAAGTACCAATCCTTGGACAGACAATCTGCTTCCTAAAATGCTCGAACCAAAAAAAAGAGAGAATCCAATCCCTCTGTAACCAGAGCTTGTCTTCTCTCTTTCTCTCTATGAGATTCTCATATATTTTTATGCTTCATATCCGTTTGGATTGTTTGACTGCCATCTCCATGAGTCTTCGCACATCTCATCGAGTCCTCTCTCAGCTTCCCATCCAAGTTCTTCTTTTGCTTTTGCAGGGTCTGCGTAGCAAGTTGCAATATCTCCGGCTCTACGCGGTTTGATCTCATATTTAATCTCTTTTCCGCATGCTTTGCTGAATGCTTTTACCATATCCAGAACAGAATATCCATTTCCTGTTCCAAGGTTGTAGATGCATACACCGGCTTTCTCTTCAATCTTCTTCAATGCTTTCACATGACCAAGTGCAAGGTCTACGACATGGATATAATCGCGCACACCTGTTCCGTCATGTGTATCATAGTCATCTCCGAATACTCCGAGACACTCTAACTTCCCAACTGCCACCTGTGTAATATAAGGCATTAAGTTATTCGGGATTCCTTTCGGGTTTTCTCCGATTGTTCCGCTCTTATGTGCTCCTACCGGATTAAAGTAACGGAGTAATACGACATTCCATTCCGGATCTGCTGTATGTAAATCTGTGAGGATCTGCTCTAACATTGACTTCGACCAGCCGTATGGGTTTGTACACTGTCCTTTCGGGCATTCTTCTGTGATCGGTACAAATGCCGGATCTCCATATACTGTTGCAGAAGAACTGAAGATAATGTTCTTCACTCCCGCATTTCTCATTGCATCGCAGAGTACCAGTGTTCCTGCAATGTTGTTGTCATAATACTCTAATGGTTTTACAACAGATTCTCCAACTGCTTTTAATCCTGCGAAATGAATGACTGCATCGATATCTTCTTTCTCAAATATATTCTTTAACGCCTCTGCATCGCGGATATCTGCCTCATAAAATGGGATTGGTTTTCCGACGATCTTCTCAACACGTTTTAAAGATTCCTTGCTGGAATTACATAAGTTATCTAATACAACAACGTCATATCCTGCATTCACTAATTCGATGCATGTATGGCTTCCGATATATCCGGCTCCGCCTGTTACTAAAATTGCCATGTTCGTATCCTCCTGTTTTTTACGATTTGTAGGGTAACATGAGAAATCTCTCTCTTCTTCTATTATAATACCGTACTGCGGGCAGTACAACTATTTTTTATATTTTTTGTTTTAAAACATTTTTTCTGTTTTAAACTTATTTCTCACAAATTCTTTCAAATCTTCTCTACGGATTTCCCACACACTCTCAAGAAACATTCTTACTTAAACATTATATTTCCTGATGATCTCCTGCATGATATCCCATTTTGCTTCCATATCTTCCACAAGCTTAAACTGTGTACGGCAGCGGTCAAGATTGTGATGTTCTCTGTGGATCTTAAAGTAATGATCTCCTTCAAGATAATCTGTTAAGAAACGCATACCACATTCAAATGTCATAACCTTTGCTCCCATTGGCATCAACTCGATCTCTTTCTTTGTAAGTTTTCCGCCACATCCTTCGATGTATCCTTTCGCATACAGATCAAATAATTCCATATCGCAGGACACTTTGCTCAGATCGATTTCATCTTCTGCTCCTGTACTTGCTCCAAAACGGATAGAATCCCCAAAGTCATTCATTGCAAGTCCCGGCATAACTGTATCAAGGTCGATCACACAGATTCCTTTTCCAGTCTTATCGTCAATCATAATGTTATTTAATTTTGTATCATTGTGTGTCACACGAAGTGGAAGTTCTCCTGCCGCAAGCATATCTCCAAATACGTTAGCTACATCTTCATGTGCCAGAACAAAATCAATCTCTTTCTGAACAGAAGCTGCACGTCCGCACACATCTGCTTCCACTGCTTTTTTGAACACTTCAAAACGTGCCTTTGTATCATGGAATCCTTTGATCGTCTCGTGAAGAGTCTCTGCCGGATAGTCTGCAAGCAATCTCTGGAAGTTACCGAAAGATACTGCGCTCTGATAGAAATCATCTGGTTTTTCTACCTGGTCATAGCTGGTAGCTCCATCGATGAATTTGTAGCATCTCCAATAGTCCCCTTGAGAATCCACATAGTACGGTCTGTTTGCAACTGTGCGAATGATATTTAATGTCTCTCTCTCCGGATCTCCACCGTTTTCAATGATCTTCTTACGAAGGTAAGAAGTAACACCGAGTACGTTCTCCATCAATTCTTCCGGCTGTGTAAAGATTTCTTTGTTCATGCGCTGTAAGATTACACGCAGAAGTCCCATACCTGAGATATCGAATGTCAGAAGGAATGTATCATTGATATGTCCACTTCCATATGGACGCTCATCAATCAGAACCCCTTCAAATCTAAAATTTGCAATTGCTTCGTCTTTTTGTCTGTTTGATACCATTCCCATGATCTTACTCTTCTCCCCACAATTTTTCCGGATATAATCCATTTTCTTTCATCTGTTTGATCGCAGCTACTACGACTGGCTTATCTTCTTTATAAGTTACTCCATACCATTTATCTGCAGATGTCAGTACGGATACAGTTGCGCGGTCTTCTTCCAGCAGATTGCTGACAACTGTCGGAAGGAAGTATTCACATTTCAGAGGGTTCGTCTTTAATCCTTCCTCTAAGAAAGAAGCAAATCCATTTTTGATCTCCTGCAGAATGCTTGCTGTGAATCCCCACATATTCATAGACACAATGCTTCCCTTCGGAAGATCTGTCCAGGTTGCTCCCTCATCTTCTGTATAGGCAGCACCGTCACCTTTTTTCTCGATTCTTGTCCGCTCTTCTACTTTTACAAGCTCGCCTGCCTCATTTGTCGTACATACCCCGCGGGCTACATGTCCGTTCTCTGTCAATGTATTTTCCAGCTGATATCCGACCATTGTATAACGGAACTTGTCATCGTCCTCATGAGTAGAAAGGAAGTCATAGATTTTCTGGAAGGCATCTCTTCCATAGTAGTCATCTGCATTGATTACCGCAAATGGTCCGTCCACTTCATCGATACAGCTTAATACGGCATGTGCAGTTCCCCAAGGTTTCACACGTCCTTCCGGCACTTCAAATCCTTCCGGAATGTTGTGAAGATCCTGGAATACATAAGCAACATCCATCACTTCTTCCATACGTTTTCCGACTGCTTCTTTAAAATCTGCCTCATTTTCTTTTTTGATGATAAATACGACTTTCTCAAATCCTGCTCTCTTTGCATCGAAGATAGAGAAATCCATAATAATATGTCCCTGCTCATCTACTGGGTCAATCTGTTTTAATCCGCCGTAACGACTTCCCATTCCGGCTGCCATAATTACTAATACTGGTTTTTTCATTTTGAACTACCTCCTGTTCATCTATCACTTCTGTTTTGTATTATCTACTATTCTACCTGATGTTTTTTAAAAAATCTTTAGTCAATTTCTTTCTATGTTTGCACAATCGTCTCCTTTCAAGGTCTATGCCTTTCTTTCCTTTTATATAATCTTCTTACATTAATATAACTCATATTTTTAAAAAAAGGAATGCAGTTCCTCCAAAAAAAATATGCCGGAATCCGTTCTTAGATTCCAGCATATTCTCTTCTATTTGTATCTGTGGTTATATACGAACAAAAGTGTCAGAAGTCCGATCAATCCGATGACCTCCATCGCAAGTCCGGATACAGAAATATGTCTCTGACCAACGATGATCATAGCAAGGAAAATAACAAATGCAACACACATGATAATATTTCTTACTGTACTACTATTCATTGCCAGTCCCTCCTAACCTTTCAGTCCGCCGAGAGTCATACCCTCTGTCAGACGTTTCTGTACCATGATGTATAAGATCAATGTCGGCAGCATAACAATCACAAGTCCGGCATACATAATACCGTAGTTGGTAGCTGTCTTTTCCACTGCCATCAGATTTTTCAGTCCCATCGCCAGCGTATCATTTCCATCCATCAATGTATAGGCAATGATATACTCATTCCAGAATGATAAGAAGTTAAATAAAATTACTGTGATGATACTTGGTTTTGCCATCGGCACCATGATCTTTGTCATCGTCTTAAAGTATCCGCATCCGTCAATATATGCCGCTTCCTCAAATCCTTTCGGCAATGTCCGGAAATATCCGCTCAAAAGATACACTGTAAATGGCAGTGCACTCGATGCATAGACAAGCGCCAGGATAAACCGGTTATTCAGGAAGAAATCTACCCCGAGCAATTTATTTGCATCACTGAGCATCAGGAAGATTGGTACTACAATGTAACTGATGTTGACGAAAAGTCCTGCCATAAATGCAATGTTCAGAATCTTTTTCCCTCTGAAGTTAAATCTTGACAGTGCATAAGATGCCGGAAGTGCAAGAAGTAACAGGAGGATCAATGCTGTTGCAGTAACGATCACAGAATTTAAGAAAAACGTTCCCATGTTCGCATCGCGGAATGCCACAACAAAGTTCTGTACAAAAAATTCTTTCGGAAGTGCCCACGGACTTACATCTCCCCCGATAAACTCTGAGTTCTTCTTCAAACTTGCCATGAATACCCATGCTACCGGAATAATGATAGAAATTGCCAGTGCAAGAAGAGCTACATAGATGAACAGCTTATAAATATAACTGCTTGGTTTTTTATGTTTATTAATTTTTTCCATATCTGCTCTCCTTTCCTAAAATTCATAAACTTCTCTGTCTGTGATCTTATTTACAATTCCTGCCAGAATAAATGAGAACAGGAAGATCACAACACCGATCGCCATACCATATCCATAAGAACCGTTTGTATATGCCTGCTTATACATATAGTTCAGCGCCACTTCTGTATTTCCATTCGGTCCTCCGTTTGTCATAATTTGGACAAATAGGAAGCTTAAGTTGATCGTACTGATGATGTAGAATGTCAGTGTAGTACGAATATTGCTCCAGATCAGAGGGAATGTAATCTTGAAAAACATCTGGATCTCTGTCGCTCCATCCAGAGATGCCGCCTCATAATAATCCGGTGGAATCGCTGCCATACTTGCCATATACATTACCATGTAGTATCCAATTGCCTGCCAGATCAGCGCAAAGATTACAGAATAGATCACAATATTCGGCTCTGCCATCCACTGACGTGCCAGTCCATCAAGATGAATCGCTTTCAGGAATGTATTGAGAAGACCTGTACTCGGGTTATAAATCGCTCCAAAGATACCCGCAATAACAACGATGGATAAAATATTCGGAATGTAAAAAATAACACGGAAAAAGTTCTTTCCCTTAAAAGTTCCTCTGTTTAACAATGCTGCAAATAATACAGCAAGAATGATCGTGCAGATCATTACTAACACAATAATCAATATTGTATTCTGCATTGCCTGAAGGAAATTCTTATCCCCCAGCAGTGTTTTAAAGTTCTCCAGTCCTATGAATGTCTGTTTGTTCGTAATTCCTCCCATGCGGTATAAGGACATCCGAAATACATTGATTGTAGGAATGAAAATAAAGAGAACCATCAAGATTACTGCCGGTGCCAGACATGCAAAGACAAATCTTCTTTCTGATCGTTTTCTGTTCATAAGCTTATCTTTCTCCTTAAAAAACGGTGAGCCCTGATAACTCACCGTTCTGACTAACTATAACTTATCTGGATAATTATTCTACGTTTTCTAATAATTTCTCCCATGCATCTACCAGTTGTTTCTGGTACTGATCTGCTGTCATCTCTCCTGTATTCAGAGCATCGATTGCACCATAAACTGTTGCTTTCATATCAAATCCATCAATTGGTTTTGTTGTAGCCCATGTACCTGCAACTGCTTCGTATCCGTCAGAAGATGCCAGTGTATAAGTATCTTTGATTGTTCCATCTTCCAGCTTGTCTGATGCACCAAGAACCGGTGATACGATTGGAGCTGCTGATTCTTCATTTGTCTCTTTGTTCACTACTTTGTTGTTGAGCATTAAATCAACAACTGTATCAGAGTACATGAATTTTACAAATTCTTTTGCAAGATCCATATTTTCTGCATCTGCAGGAATCCACATCTGCTCTGTGAATGTGTAGATGTAGTTATCTTCATCTGCATTGAACTTCGGAGGTGCCATCATTCCCCAGTTGAATCCTTCCGGAGTAGAGTTTGCCATCTCCCCGATTACCCAGTTACCATTTGGCATAAATAATGCTTTTCCGTCGATCACGTTCTGCTGATTGATCTTGAATCCACCGTCTGAGTTTGCATTTGCAACTGTATCTGCCTGGATATAATCTGGTGAAGCAAGTTTTGCGATTGTATCAACAACTTTCTTTCCTTCTTCAGATGTCCATGTCTTTTCATCGTAGTTTACAGCTTTGTTGTAGAAATCAATTCCACCTGCCTGTGCTAACATCTGATACATTGTTGCGTCGAAGTATCCTGATTGTGGATATGTAAATAAAGAAATTCCGTCAGCTTTTGCTTTGTCTCCAAGTGCAAAGAACTCATCCCATGTTGTCGGAAGGTCGTATTTCTTATTTGCTCCTTCAAATAAGTCTTTGTTATACCATAATCCTGTTGGTGTATAAATGATCGGAGCAAGGTAAACTTTTCCGTCACCGTATGGCTGTGCCGCAGCATTCTCTGTAATACCACCTACTAATTTACCTTTTAACTCATCATCAAATACGTCTGAGATGTCAGCGATTGCTTTTTCTTTTAACATGGTCTCTACGAATCCGCTCTCCTGACCTAAGTTGTAATATACAACATCTGGAACATTTCCGTTCTTAAAGTCTTTCTGTAAATCTTTATCAAGCTCAGAAGAAAGGTGTAATTCTACGTCTACATCTTTGTGTTCTTCCTCAAATGCTTTTTCGATATTTTTCCAGATCTCAGCTCCATTTCCACCTTCAAATGCAGCAAATTTCAGGACTGTCTTTCCATCTTCTTTCTTGCCTTCTGCTTTTTCCTCTTTACTTCCGCATCCTGCAAGCATAGTAGCAGCCATTGCAACTGTAAGTAAAAGCGCTGTTACTTTTTTCATTTTCATAACCGAACTCCTCCTTTTGTTTATTTCGTTCACTTTATACACTATATTCTACACTACATCCGTCATTTTTTCTATATTAATGTTGTTCTCATTTTTATGTATATTGCTCTCAAAGCTAAAAATATGAAATTAATAAAAAACTCTTCCTTGCTTTTCTTTTTCCCAGTGTTTATGATTGTATCAAAAGCTGCCTTCATTGGTAACCGAAAAATATGTAATAATATGAAAGGAAAAAATGATGAAACAACCAAACATTTTACTTCTTATGTGTGACCAGTTTCGTGGAGACTGTCTTTCCTATGCCGGACATCCGGACGTCAAGACACCTTACCTTGACACGCTCGCTTCTGATGGTGCCTTTTTTGACCGCGCCTATTCCTCCTGTCCAAGCTGTATCCCTGCAAGAGCTGCGCTTTTTACCGGGAAAAGTCAAGAGCACCACGGACGTGTCGGATATGAGGATGGTATCGACTGGAACTACGATCACATGCTCGCTGAAGAGTTCAGTACACACGGATACCAGACACAGTGTGTTGGAAAGATGCATGTACATCCGGTGAGAAAACATTGCGGGTTCCAAGGACTGCGTCTGCACGATGGCTATCTTGGATATTACCGGGATGCCTCCATTCCGCATTTTCAGCATCAGACGGTGACTGATGACTATCTTTATGATTTAAAAAACGCTCTCGGATCCCATGCGGATTTCAATGCCAGCGGACCGGAATGCAACTCCTGGGTGACCCACCCGTGGATCTATGAAGAACGGCTGCATCCGACAAACTGGGTGACGGAAGAAAGTATCCGCTTCTTAGAAACACGTGATCGCACCAGACCATTTTTCCTGATGAGCTCCTATGTCCGTCCGCACCAGCCTTTTGATGCGCCGGCATCCTACTTCGATCTGTACAAAGACAAAGAACTTAGGGCACCTGCCTGCGGCGACTGGGATGACACCGCAAGTACCGAACAGTTCGGATATAGGAAAGACTCTATCTACGGCTGCAACGATGCCGAACAGCAACACAATGCAATGGCGGGATACTATGCCTGCATCACACATGTCGACCACCAGATCGGACGGCTTCTCTCTGCACTGATGGAAAGCGGAGAATATGACAACACTGTGATTCTCTTCTTGTCCGATCACGGGGAACTACTCTTTGATCATCACCTGTACCGAAAAGTATTTGCCTACGAAGGAAGCACACATATCCCACTTCTGTTCCACGTCGGCAAAAATGTATGCCCTTCCAAACCGATTCGCAGCAATACGATCACAGAACTGCGCGATATCCTTCCAACACTCCTCGATTTTGCAGGTATCCCGGTTCCAGAGGGTGTGGACGGCTTCTCTCTGATGCCAGAGATTGTCGGAAAGCCGAAAGAAGAGCAAAACAACCGCGAGTATCTGCACGGAGAACACAGCTTCCACTCCGGTCTGTCCAGTCATTTTATCGTGACGGAGACTGATAAATATATTTGGTACAGCGAGAAAAATACTGAACAGTACTTTGATCTGAGAAAAGATCCGCGGGAAGAACACAATGCAATCGCCGATGAAGCATATCAGGCTCGGATCGCCTATCTTCGCGCTCTTCTGATTCAAGAACTCGATGGCCGCGAAGAGGGGTACAGCGACGGAGTCTCACTCCAAAGCAGCTGTACACCTGTCGCAAATTTATCTCATATTCTATAAGGATTCAGCTGAAAATCTTGATTTCCAGTTGGGTTCTGCTGCTTTTAAAAGATAATCACAGAGTCTTTCAAAGTGTCTGTGCGATCCTGAACAATGTCGGATATGCCTCCATCAGAAATTCTCTGTGACCACACCACTCTTCTGTGAGATAGGTCCGATTCTGTCTCTTACAGCCACCGCGGCAGATTTTCCAGAATGGACATGTCTCACAGATTTTTTTTATCTGTCTTTCTTCCTGAATGAAATTTTTCATTGCTTCGCTATATAAAAGTTCCTGAAGTGTCTGATCTTGCAGATTTCCGCAGCAATACTGATCCAACACATAAAAATCACACGGATATACACTGCCGTCTGCTTCCACCACAAGTTGCGCTGTACAAAATCCAAGCATTCCACACTGTTGTGGAGGGCGATCAGACAACATCAACAGCAGATTATCAAACAGAGTCACACTCATGTAATCTCCATGCACATAATCATCCAGCCAGAGCCGATAGAACCGCTTATAAAATTCGGCATACTGTTCTGGCTTTAGTTCCTGATCATTTCCAGTCACTGCGCTCTGTTGCTGTTCTGGAAATTCTCCAAGACACGGAATACACTGCACATAAGAAAATCCCTGATCTTTCAAGAAATGATAATATGCTTCCGGATGCGCCGCAAGCCGTGGTGTCAGTACAGTAAGAATATTATATGCCACTTCATATTGTTCCAGCAGCCGGATTCCCTGCATGATCTGCACATACATTCCCTTTCCCTCTTGATCTACCCGAAAACGGTTTGTGTTAGACTCATACCCGTCCAACGAAACACCCACGAGAAATTCTTCTTCTCGAAAGAACCGTGCCCACGACTCATCTATCCGCGTACCATTTGTCTGAATGGCATATCGTACTGTGCGTGCCCCTTTTTTTTCACGGACATACTCTGTAAATTGTCTATAATACTCCAGCCCGGCAAGGGTGGGCTCCCCACCTTGAAATGCGAATGTAATCTGTGCATCTTCCTCCGTTTCTGCAATGGCACGGTCAATCAATTTCCGCATGATTTCCGGCTTCATTTTCCCACTGCATGGACGTTCTCTCCTATTACTGATGTCCTCATAGAAGCAGTACGGACACTTCAAATTGCATAGGGATGATGCAGGTTTTACTAAAAATGAAAGATAGTTCATAATGTTTTCTCCTCCTCATTACACGGATTATACTATCTGACAGCAAGCTTGTAAATGACACCGATTCGTTTATTGCTTTTTTCAACAAACATCTATATAATAAACCCAAAGGAGACCTATTATGAGTAATCAAAATTATCGCCTGGAAGAGAAAAATTCCAAAAAAATCGATGTCCATCTGCTCTATATCACAGAAGCAAAATATGAGCAGGACTGGCATAGCCTTGCACATACGCATCATTTTACCGAATTGTTTTTTATTACCCACGGAACCGGAAAATTTACAATTGAGAACGAGTGTTTCCCGGTCAAAGAAAATGATCTGATCATTGTCAATCCGAATGTTTCCCACACCGAATCAGGCGGAACCGGCACTCCTCTTGAATACATTGTCCTTGGGATCAACGGACTGCAATTTACGGACAAGGACGAATTTACTAATTATACGATTCATAATTTCTTTCACTACCGCGAGGAGCTCCATTTTTACCTAAAAATGCTGCTCAAAGAGGTGCGGAAAAAAGAAGAAAATTTTGAATCCATCTGCCAGAATCTTCTGGAGCTGATCATCTGGAATATCACTCGTCAGACACAGACAACACTGTCCGTTGCTCCGACTAAGAAGATCACAAAGGAATGTCGGTTCATCGAACAGTATCTGGATGAACATTTCAAAGAAGATATCACACTTCAGACACTCAGTGACCTGACGTATCTGAACAAATATTATCTGGTACATGCATTTAAAAATTATAAAGGAGTTTCCCCGATCAACTACCTGATTGAGAAGCGGATTTCTGAGGCAAAACATCTGCTTGGCACTACCAATTTCCCAATTGCAAAGATTGCTTCCGTCGTCGGTTTTTCCTCTCAATCCTACTTTTCGCAGGTATTTCGAAAAGAAACCGGGCTTTCTCCGAACAAATACCGCAAGAGTATGGACTCACAAAATGAGGCAGGAGGTTTAGTATGATGTATAAAGGAACACTTCTGACGGACACCATATCCATCCACGAAGTATTCACCATCCATTATTTTGAATATATGAGCGATTTCTCTTTTGCCGGAGAGTCCCACAATTTCTGGGAGTTTGTCTTCGTCGACAAAGGCGAGATTGATATTTACATGGAAAGTATCCATGCACGTTTAAAAAAAGGGGAGGTCGCCTTTCACAAACCAAATGAATTTCACAGACTACAGGCGACCGGAAGCTCTGCTCCAAACCTTGTCGTTATCTCTTTCGAATGCAGTGATGCAGTGATGCAGTTTTTTGAAGGAAAGATCTTCTCTCTCGATGAAACCGAAAAGATTCTGCTCGGTGAGATCGTCAAAGAGGCGAAGACACTGTTCAACTGTCGACTGGATGACCCTTACCTTACCGAAATGACAAAATGCGAGCAGCCTCCGTTTGGTGCAGAACAATTTATCCGGATTCATCTGGAGCATTTTTTGCTCCATCTGCTTCGTCGCAAACAGGACAGTCCTTCTTCGACTCCAAAAGTGATCGCCTCCAAAGGCAATTCCGAAGTGTTTAACCGTGTGCTTGCTTATATGGAAAAAAATCTCTGTCTGCACCTGACGATCGAGCAGATCTGCCGCGACAATATGATTGGCCGCTCGCAGCTGCAAAAGATTTTCCAACAGAAAACCGGACTTGGTGTGATTGAATATTTTTCCAATATGAAAATCGATGCCGCAAAGCAAATGATGCGTACAGATTTAATGAATTTCACACAGATTGCCGAGAAACTGGGCTATTCTTCCATCCACTATTTTTCAAGGCAGTTCAAGAAAATCACCGGCATGACACCGTCCGAATATGTCTCGTCTATCAAAGCACTTTCAGAAGTCTAAGCATGAGGCTTTGAGTAAAACTTAGTAAAAATCACAAAACTTCTTATATAGAAAAGAACCTCCGCAGGTCAGCTGTCATATGCTTTCCCCCGGAGGTTTTTTCTATTAAAGATTTTACTAGATTTCGTACCAGATAATTTCATTTGCATCCAGATGAAGATCGAAACTGCTTCCATCTCCTCTGTATACTGTTGTATCCTGTGGCTCATAAGTATTATTTACTACACAGTATTTTCCATTCTTCACATATGCGTGCACTTCCACGTTGAAGTTTGTGCTGAACCATTTGTGAAGGTTTCCTTCGTCATGTGCAGACCAAAGGATAGAACGATACAGAAGACGGCTGTTCTCGAAACTGTATGGAAGCCCGCTGATGTAAACACAACGTCCTGCTCCAAAGTCATTGACTGCCATCTGCACTTCTTTGTCAATCTGTCTTAATACTGTTGTTCCGTCTAATGCAAAAATATTTTTCTGACCTTCCCCAAAGTCGATGTCCTTTGTGCAGTCTTCTTTGATGAAGTGGTCATGTTCTTCCCAATTGTATTTATCTGTATTTAAGTTAAATCCATTTTCTTTTTCTACACCGAGTGCGCTTGCAAGCTGGAAGTAACGTCCTTCCCACTGATAAGCTGTCGGCTCACCAACACCGATAAATCCGCCGCCATTGTAGATGAATTTCTTCACTGCTGTCACGATCTCTTCATCCGCCCATGCAGCTCCACCACTGTGTGCAGTGTAAGCTCCTCCGACATTAATGATAACATCGATATCGTCAAGGACTGCCGGATTCGTCTTAATATCATCAAAGCTGATAAAACGCACATCAAACGGCGCTCCGGAAAGCGTCTCCACAATTCCTGCGTAAGAGTAGTTCTGCTTCTGATATAAAGCATGATGTACCATGTGATTTCCCCATGCTCTCATCTTACCCCAGCTGTTGAGTACTGCAACAGTCTTCACGCAATATGGTGTTGTTCCTTTGATATTCTCATATAATGTACGGAATTCTTTACATACACTTTCTACATAATCGATAAATTCCGGAAATTCCAGTGCAAGCTTTAAGTAACCGCCGTATCCGATTCGATCGATCGGTTTTCTAAGGATTGCACGTCTTGCTGTTACCCAGTTCACCTTCGCCTCTTTGACCGGATCTCCGCCTTCGTGGAAAGTATCTGGGAAGAAATATGGGAGGAAACGTCCCTCAGTATATTTCACATTTGGAATATCGCTGATCAGACGGAGCGTAGAACCATTTCCAACACTTCCTACAACTGCATCCAGTCCGATGGATTTGAATTCGTCCATAAACGGCTCCATACCGATCCAGTGGTCTCCTAAGAACATCATTGCTTCTTTTCCCATCTCGTGCGTGATATCCACCATCTCTTTGGCAAGTTTTGCAACTTCTCTTCTCTGAAATGCCTGGAAATCCTTGAATTCTTTTGACGGAATCCGGTATTGATTGTTCATATATCCCTGATCAATAATATACTCTGGTCTGAATTTGTATCCCACTTCCTTCTCGAACTGCTCTAAAATATACGGGCTGACAGATGCAGAATATCCGTACCAGTCTACATATTTTTCTCTTGCCAGTTCATCGAAGATCAGTGTGAACTGATGGAAGAATGTTGTATATCGAATGACATCTACATGTGGATTGTCCTCGATAAACTTGCGGAGACGTTTCATGGAAAATTCTTTTGTCTTAGGCTGACGCACATCAAAAGTGATCTGCTTCTCCACACCTTTCCAGTCATTGACAACTGCGTTGTACATATGTACCGGATCCCACATAATGTATGCAAGGAAGCTTACGGTGTAATCATGGAATGCCTTTGCTCCATGAATCGTCACATCACCAGTCTCTTCACTGTAAGACCAACTATCTGTCGGAACAACTTCCCCTGTAGTACGGTCGATTACTTCCCACCAGCGCTTGATATCATCATGAGAATTTACCTTCAGCATATCTGGATATAAATGATCCATCAAATGAATCGAAAGCTCTTCCTCCACTGCTGTATGGAAAGAAGTCATAATATACATCTGCTGAATCTCATCCGGGTTCGCCTTTGCCCACTCATTATCTTTTCTTGTTGTATAATAAGTAGAATACACTTTTGCATCTACATCTCTTAATCCTTCCGGATAGTCTGTTCCATCACAATCACGAATCGCATCTGCCCCCCAGCGCTCCAGTAATTCCAGTGTCTCTGGTACAACATCAACATCTGTCGGGATCGTTACCCTTCCTCTTGTGTTTTCATTACCCATAATGTTTCTCCTTTTCTAAAAAATTCGCATTTTTCTAAATCTAGTATAACTTCTTCTCATAAGCAAATCTACGCAAATCTTGTTTACAATATTATAAATATTGCTATATCCTTACATTTTAACAATTTTCTTCTCTTTTTCCATAATCCCCGGTCAAATCTCCACTCCAAAATACTCTCCTGCCAAAATACTTTTAAGTACTACCGCTGTCTTTTCCAGATTCATCCTGGAATTGTCTTTGTTTCCCATCTTTCTTATGGTAGAATAAATTACAGAAACAAGTGCCAAATCCACTGTAAAAATTGGGAGTTTCCAATGAATTTCTATCGAATAAAAAGACAGCCAGTTTTTCAAAAATCTGATCTACAGACTTTTGAAATCTTGACTGTCTTTTCTCTCTTTTCCCGAATCACATCGCCGCTAAGCAAGCAATTTACTCGAATAGAAATTCTACAAATGCTTTCGCATGTTCTCGATGTTCCGTGTAAGAAAATACTCCGATATACGCATCTTCATACCCAACGATTCCATATTCCTCTGCGAGCTTACTTTGGTTGGCAAGCATATAATTTTCTCCAACCTCCTCTGCATGTTCTTCGCAAAATTCACTTCCCATTAACTCTTCTACACTTAAAAAAACACCATCCTGATCGTATGTTGCAAATGTTTCTTTATCACAAACAAAAATATCCGCGGTTCTTGCCCCCATTACAACAGATAGCTTCATCGTACTGTTATATGTCGTCTGATTTCCTTCTCCGGTATAGACGGAAGTATCGATCGTGATAATCTGATTCTTGTCTTTGATTTTCAGTGCTTTCCGCAAATCTTGATTTAAATTTTCTGTACTCGGCACAGAAGAATTGACGATTACCACATTTAATAGCTCTTCTTTCTGCAAGTTCTTGTACCAGTTTACCCCAAACACTCCGAGTGCAATCACTGCCACTGCCACCACAAGTACCCATTTGTAATAAGTGAAGAAATATTCGATTCGCTTCTTCCAGCTCATCGAAGCTACTTTTTCCCTCTCTAACTGCCACTTCTCTTTCCTTGTCAGATCAGACTCATGTTTCTTTTGCATCATTCATTTCCCTGCCTTACCTTATTTCAGAACATAATTCAAAGCAAGTTCGAATGTCTGTTTCATGCCGTCTTTGTGTGTTCTCTCATATCCATGTGAAGCATATACTCCTTGTCCGATCAATGCATATCTTACATCCTTACCAGATCTAAGCGCTGCTCCTGCGTCGGATCCATAAGATGGATAAATATCAACTGCATAATCGATTCCATGTTCCTTTGCCACTTCGATCAGCTCATTTGTCATTTCAAAATGATATGCTCCGGAACTGTCTTTTGCACAGATGGATACTTGTTTTTCCGTACATGCCAGATGATCCCCGACACATCCCATATCCACTGCCAGAAGATCTTCAATCTCCTCTGGGATTCCTGCTGACGCCCCATGTCCAATCTCTTCAAATGTCGTAAAGAACAGCTGTACATTTCTTTTCAGACATCCCGGATGCTCGCTCACATATTTTGCGATTCCAAGAAGAACTCCCGAAGAAGCCTTATCATCCAGAAAACGGCTCTTAATATATCCTTTTTCTGTCACTTGAAATCTTGGTTCTACCGCAAGAAAATCTCCGGCACAAATGCCCAACTTCTCTACGTCTTCCTTGGAAGTGACATCTTCATCAAGAACTACTTCCAGATTTGTAAATTTACGCTCTGCGTTGACATCTGGATTTACATGCACAGAAGCATTCTCAAGCTGGATTGTTCCCTCATACACCGCACCACTTCTTGTAATGACACGCACATTTTCTGTCTCAATATTATTTGGGTTCAATGTCCCATTGGAAATTGCAAGACGTCCATTCCCTTTAATATAATGTACAAATGCGCCTAACGTATCTACATGTGCAAGCATCATCAACGGATTCCCCTCTCCGCCAAGATTTGCAATTACACCGCCTTTTCTCAGCGTACGAACTTCAAACCCCATCGCCTGTATTGTATCTACAAGATATTTCTGTACATTGTAATGATAACCTGTCGGGCTGTCGATCCCGATCACTTTCTCAGTCTGTTCCACGATGTATTCGTGATATTCATGATTCTGATGTGCCATAATAAAATCCCTCCATTATTTTTACAATACAAGTATTATAACAAATGGGAAGAGCATTGACTAGAGTTGTTTGAAAATATCCTTCTATTCATTTTTACTTCCTCTATATGCTGGCAGACAAAAAAATATTCCAAACATTTAGAAACGCAGCTTTCTGTTCTACGCTTCCAAATTATTCGGAATATCTTTTTTATTTTTTAATATGGCTTGCAACCATCATCGCAATCTTAAATGTAAGTGCATCATCAAACACACGCACATCCAGCCCTGTCGATTTCTGAATCTTTTCCAAACGGTACACAAGTGTATTTCTGTGAATATATAATTGCCTTGCTGTCTCCGATACGTTCAGATTATTATCAAAGAACTTATACACGGTAACCAAAGTTTCCTCATCAAACTGCTCAAAAGCGTCTCCGTTAAATACTTCCTGCAGAAACATCTCGCACAGTGAGACCGGAAGCTGGTGGATCAGCCTCCCAATTCCAAGCTCATTGTATGCCAGTATCGTCCGTTCACTGTAAAAAATTCTTCCCACATCCAGCGCCATCGCAGCCTCTTTATAAGACTTAGAAACATCTTTTAACTCTTCCACCACAGTTCCATAGGCAACACGCACTTTCATCATCGCCTCAGCGCTCAATGTATCAGTGATTGTCTTTGCAATATCATTGATTTCCTTATACCCGTCTGTCACCTCGAGATGTTTGATAAAAATAATATGCCCTTCATCCACCGCCGTAATGAAATCCTTTGTTCCCGTCGCATAGAGCCCGCGCATTGTCTCCATAACAATGCTGTCTCCTTCTTTTTTAGGCTCAATCAGAAAAACAACTCTCCGTGCTTCAATTGCGATTCCGAGCTTCTTTGCCCTATTATAAATATCTACCAGAAGAAAATTGTCAAGAAGAAGATTTTGCAGAAAATTATTCTTATCCATCCGTTCATGGTAAGCCATGATCAAATTTCTAATCTGACTTACACACAACCGGCCGATCACCTTTATGTCATCCCAAACTCCATGGATCATCAGAACATATTCCAATTCATTCATATGGTTCAAGATTGGAAAAAATGCTGCCTTCTCCTCAACCGCCTCTGAGAGTTCTTCCGCGTCTTCCTCCATCTGCTCTTTCCATTTGGAAAGATAGATTTTGACCTGCTCCTTGGCGCTCTCATCTGCCCCTGATGTTTTCACAGCAATCATTCCTTCTGCATTCCATAAAGATATTTCTGCTGCCACAATTTCTTTCATCTCATTGATCGTTCTCTGTAATATCTGTCTTGATAACAACTTGCCACTTCCTCTGTCGTTTCCTAATTATAATCTCTTTAATAATTCTTCACGTTCTTTTTCAAACCCAGGTTTTCCAAGAAGCGCAAACATGTTTTTCTTATAGCTTTCTACGCCCGGTTGGTCAAATGGATTCACTCCTAATAAATATCCGCTCACACCGCAGGCAAATTCAAAGAAATAGAATAACTGTCCGAGATAAAATTCATTCTGCTCCGGAATATGTACCATCAAGTTTGGAACATTTCCATCTGTATGAGCAAGAATTGTTCCATTCATCGCACTCTTATTGATAAAGTCCACAGACTTTCCTGCCAAATAATTTAATCCGTCAAGATCCACCGGCTCTTCGTTGATCAGAATCTCTTCTTTTGCAGTTTCCACATCTAAAACGGTCTCAAATAAAATTCGGCTTCCATCCTGAATGAACTGTCCCATAGAATGTAAGTCTGTTGTCAGGTCTACTGCTGCCGGGAAAATTCCTTTTTGGTCTTTTCCTTCGCTCTCCCCGTAAAGTTGTTTCCACCACTCTGAAACATAGTGAAGGCTTGGCTCATAATTTGCTACGATTTCAACTGCTTTTCCTTTGCGAAGTAAAATATTACGGATTGCCGCATACTGCAACGCACTGTTTTCTGAGAACTCCGCTTCCAGAGCCTCTTTTCTTGCTGCCTGTGCACCTTCCATCAGCTTTTCAATATCAGCTCCACTAACTGCGATCGGAAGAAGACCTACTGCTGTCAGAACAGAGAAACGTCCTCCAACATCATCCGGAACAACAAATGTCTCATATCCTTCTTCTGTTGCAAGGTTCTTTAAGGCTCCTCTCGCCTTATCTGTAGTTGCATAGATTCTCTTTCCTGCCTCTTCTTTTCCGTATTTCTTCTCAAGTAATTCCTTGAATACTCTAAATGCGATTGCCGGCTCTGTCGTTGTTCCTGATTTTGAAATCATATTGATCGAAAAATCTCTGTCTCCGATCACATCGATCAGATGTCTGATATAAGTACTGCTGATGCTGTTTCCGACATAATAAATCTCAGGTGTTTTGCGCATTTCCTTGGAAATCACATTATAAAAGCTGTGCCCTAAAAATTCATTTGCAGCCCTTGCTCCAAGGTAAGAACCACCGATTCCGATCACAAGAAGCACTTCTGAATCGCTCTGAATCTTTGCTGCCGCCTTCTGAATGCGTGCAAATTCTTCTTTATCATAATCTACCGGAAGATCGATCCAACCAAGAAAATCATTTCCTGCCCCTGATTTGGACACTAATTTTTCTCTTGCAGCTACTGCCAGTTCACTCATATACTCTACTTCATGCGCATTGATAAATTTGCTTGCTTTTGAATAGTCAAATCTTACTTTATTTGCCATCGTTATCCTCTCCTTCTAAATATGCCTCATAATCATATTTATTTTATCAAATGGTCCTCTGTTTATCAAGCCAAAAACTCCTCTAAGATATCCCGGATCATTGCCTCCCGTTTCAGGTCATTTTCCATTTTATCCATAACTTCCTCAGATTTTCTCTCTTCCTGCTGTGCTTCCGCAAATAATTCTTTCTCTTTTCCACCTCTGTTCTCCCGCATTTCCATTTGAGCTTGATCCACAGTCTGTTCTTCAGTCTTTGCCTGCGCCAGATTCTCCTGCCGATCCCACTCCTCCGATGGGTTACCGTCTACCTGCTGAGCGGACTGCACTTCTTCCTTGTCTCCCCGCATTTCCTGCCTCGCTGCTTTTTGATACCGGTGTGCACATACATTTTGAAGATAATCCACCATGTAGACATGAAGCATTTCCACTTTATATTTTTCATCCGTTGCCTGACAAATCAAAAACAGAAGTACCATTTCAATCGCTCCAAACGCACCATACCGAAATGCCTGCTCTCCCATTCCATAAATACTGTAACTAAGCAATGCCCCTATGAGCCCCAAAATCCCGACAAATCTCATCGACTGCCGCTCCAGCTGCTGCCATGTATGCAACCGCAAACCTACAGACCGATATTCATGAATAAATTTTTCTACAAATGCACCTACATTGTCCACCTTGTCACTGACCATACATGCATGTTCAAATTTTGCACGAACAAGCTTCATAAAGCGATGACTGCTCTTTGACATATTTTCTGCAGCCTTCACCAAACTCCGAAGTGTCCCTTCCGAAACCAGTTTACTGAGTATCCCAATTCCTCCGATCACCCCCATTAGATAAAAAATCATCTGTGTGTCTAACATTGTCTTGAACATAAAAGAGTCCCTCCTTCTTCTTTCTTCTCATTACTGATTCTGCGTTCATTATAGACCAGGAATGTCCGAAGAAAAAGAGGAGCGACTCTTGAATCGTTCATCAAAATTCGACAGAATCGTTTTTCTTTTCTCATTCTGTCTTTTGCTTTTTTCTTATAAACGTGGAAGCAGATTCTGTACAAGCCTTACAGAATGCTCGATTGCCTTCTGCTCAAATGCAGGATAGTCCATCTCCGCACTGTTGTCGGCTTTGTCCGAAATTGCTCGAAGAATGACACACGGAATTTTGTTCAAATATGCCGCATGCGCGATGGACGCACCTTCCATTTCCACACAATCTGCGCCAAATCGCTCAGTAATCCTCTGCTTTACTTCCGATTCTGCGATAAACTGATCTCCACTGGCGATTCGCCCTGTAAATGTATGAATATCTGGATTTGCTTCTTCATTTGCTTCTTTCGCAAGCTTTGCAAGTCTTTCATCTGCCGGAAATGCCAGGACATCCATGTTTGGAACCTGACCAACCGGATCCCCAAATGTGGATGCATCCACATCATGTTGTACCGCATCTTTGGAAATCACAATATCACCAATATCAATAGCTGCATTTAAAGATCCTGCAATTCCCGTATTGATCAAAAGATCTACTCCAAATCTATCTACAAGAATCTGTGCACAGATTGCTGCATTTACCTTCCCGATTCCACTCCGCACAACAACAACTTCCTTGCCGCAAAGCATTCCTTTGCAGAAAGTCATAGAAGCCTTCTCCACCACTTCACTAATCTCCATCTTCTCTTTCAGAATTGCTACTTCCTTCTCCATCGCACCGATAATTCCTATGATCATCTCTTTTCCTCCTGTTTGTATCATTTTGTTTCTCAATTATAGCAAAGATTTGCTCCAATACCTAGTGTCCTGGCACATTTATTTTCAGATGGGCATGTTATCTGGCGCAAATCCTTCAACAGACTGGTATTTTTTTTGCCCTTTTGCTATAATAAAAAAGAAACATTGAATCTAAATGAAAGTGAGGTGCTATTATGGAATACAAAACACACGGTGTCTGTGCCAGAGAAATTAAATTTGACTTAGACGGAGATACTATCAAATCCGTAGAATTTGTTGGAGGCTGCTCCGGCAATACACAGGGAGTTGCCCGTCTCGTAGAAGGTATGAAGGTAGACGATGCCATCGCACGTATGGAAGGAATCCGCTGTGGTGCAAAATCTACATCCTGTCCAGACCAGCTTGCACAAGCATTAAAAGAAGCTACTGGAAAATAAAAAACAACAGAGACAAACATACAATCTTTCAAGTCTTCATGCAGTTTGTCTCTTTCTACTTTTACTCATTTTACAAAGGGACCATCTCAGTCTCTGCATCCCAATATGTAGTATTTACCTTATTATTTTGGTTTTTTAGTGTGGCGTTTTCTATTGGAAAATGACAGGTTTTTGCAGGTATGAAAATCATTCCCCAAACATACCGGGTGCAGAGACTGAGATAGTCCCTTTGCCTTAACTCTATTCAGTTTTCTTATGACAAGTTTGTAATTCCATTATGGATACGTAAATCCATAAATCACATACTAGTTACAAATTAGCCCATCCAAATTCCATTTGTGAAAGAATTTGCTATATCTGTGTTGGCAGAATGGATTCCTCTGGCGCGGTAATAATAACCTCTTGGAACATTTAAAACTTTACTTGTGCTTGCAATCGCCGTATTATAAGCAGTTTCTCTCCATGTATAAACTTGTGACCAAGATCCGTTATTATATTGCTCTACAATTACAGCAACTTGAACTTTATCCACAATTCTCTGTGCGGTTGTATCTCCTCCTGCTGCAACAGTTCCTTTCCCCGCATTTCTTATTGTTGTTGTTCCTTCCATAAGATACTGACCTCTTGCATGCTCGCTTGTACTTCCCTCTGCCATTATATCTTCAGTTAGCTTTGAACTAGCCTGTACATCAGTGGCATTTATCAAATTCATACTTACGAGAATAGAAACTGCTGTAAAAAACATTAATACTTTCTTTTTCATCTTTATTTCCTCCTCTATTTAAGTAAACAGATGAGTCCCAAAAAACTTACGCATTTTTAAGAAAAAAATAAATTTTCTACAATTTTTTCCATTTCTTCTCTATTTATTATCCCTCTTAAACGATATAATACGTCTTGTCTTTCAAAAGTAACACTATACATACTTTGTTCTATACTCTCAACTTGAAACTCTCTAATGCTAATTTCCACTCCATCTTTTTCCTTCTTATAAGATTGTAGCAAATTATCTTCTGTTGAAATACTTCTAGCTACATCACTATACTGATAACAAATTTCATATTCCAATATCTGTTCCTGATATAAATACAATAATTTTGCAGTCCCCAATTCTTTTTCTATAACACATCTATCAAACTCCATCCCCGCAGGCATATACTGTAACTGCACAGGCTCAATTCCTAATTCTTCTTTAATCTGTTCGTATGCCTCTTTCTCGCTCACATCTGTTGTCAGAATTCTATCTTCACCTTCTGTATCAACGGTCACTGTATTCTCATTCCCCAGCACCAGATCCGCAACTTTCAACCAGTATGGTCTGCCTCCAAGACTTGTCATGCCAATCCCCAATACCAAAACCATCGTTGCGGCAACAACAAACACTGCCCTTTTTTTTCTTGGAAAATGGAATCTTTTTCTCGCTTTCTTTGCTTTCTTCTTTTCCTCAGCCGCTCTCCACCTGAAGTAAGATTCCCGATCTTCTTTAGAAAGTTTCTCACAAAACTCTTCTATACTGATCCCAATCTCCTCTGACTCTTCACTAGGAGCATCTGTCCGATTCTTTTCATATTCTTTTATGCTTTTTGCCAGTGCTTCCCGCAATGTGTCTGGCGCCTGAACTTCTTTTAAAGATTCATTTGAAAGAACTTCCTTTTCTATTTGTTCCGCCTCTTTTTCCATCTGCTTCTTCAAAAACTGCTTGAATTTTTCTTCCATCTGCCACCTCTCTTTCTCTCAAAAGGAATTTTATTTTTTTATCTCATTTATATACGGCAATAGAATTTTTTACATGCGCTTCTCTTTTCTCAACCTTCACTATTTTGTTTTTTCTTGACATTTTCTCAAATCTGTTTAATATGATTCTTAGATATAGAAAAGATTCGGAGGAACATCATGAAACGTATTATTCTTACCGGCGGAGGAACTGCCGGACATGTAACACCTAATATTGCCCTTCTTCCCCGTTTAAAGGAACTCGGGTATGATATTCAATACATCGGCTCTTATAATGGTATGGAAAAAGGGCTGATCGAACCGCTTGGCATCCCATATCATGGAATTTCATCAGGAAAGCTCCGCAGATATTTCAGTTTGCAGAACTTTACAGACCCATTCCGTGTATTAAAAGGATTTGGCGAAGCAAAAAAACTGATCAAAGAACTACAGCCAGATGTCATTTTTTCCAAAGGCGGCTTTGTAACCGTTCCGGTTGTAATGGCTGGGAAAAAATGTAAAGTCCCAACGATCATTCATGAATCTGATATGACCCCGGGACTTGCAAATAAAATTTCGATTCCTGCCGCCACAAAAATCTGCTGTAACTTTCCGGAGACATTAGAACACCTGCCAAAAGAAAAAGCGGTCTTCACCGGCTCTCCGATCCGACAGGAACTTCTCACGGGAAATGCTGATGCCGCATTAAAATTCTGTGGCCTTTCCGCAGAGAAACCAGTCATTCTAATCATTGGAGGAAGCCTCGGCTCCGTTGTCGTCAACAATGCAGTCCGCGAGATTTTGCCTGATCTTCTCAAAGATTTTCATGTGATCCACCTCTGTGGAAAAGGCAAGGTAGACGATTCTCTCAAGTCCTTGGAAGGATATGTTCAGTTTGAATATATTAAATCCGAATTGAAAGATTTGTTTGCCCTGGCTGATGTAGTGATTTCTCGTGCGGGCGCCAATGCCATCTGTGAACTGCTCGCTCTGCATAAACCGAATCTCCTGATTCCACTTTCTGCAAATGCAAGTCGCGGAGACCAGATTTTGAACGCTCGCTCTTTTGAACGGCAAGGATTCAGCAAAGTTCTCGAGGAAGAGGAATTAAATAAATCCACCTTACTTGATTCTTTGCAGACATTGTTCCGCGACAAGGAATCTTATATCAAAGCGATGCAGCAATCCAATCAACAAAATTCCATTGACACAATTATTGAACTGATTGAATCCGTGTGCAAATAGTCGGATGCTTTCTAAAACGTCAGGGGCTGTCACAAAATATTTTCGTGACAGTCTCTTTTTAGATCAGCTTTTCAAATTCCTCTCTATAATTCTTTGTAATCCACTTTCTTGCTCGGTAAAGCATCTGATACAGAGCATTTAGCTCTATTCTCATTTTCACTGCAATGTCTTCCTGCGGTACTTCATAAATATACGCCAGCACCACTGCCTGCCACCATCTCGGATTTTTCTGATATAGCTGAGTAAAAATTTCTTTCCGTAACAATGTATGCTTTTCTTCTTTTGTTTTTATAAACACATTCTCTTCTGTACTGCGGGCAGCTTCCCTCATATCACATAATTCTACGATATTCTCGTCTGTAAGCTCCCATTTTACCTTCTCCTTATAGTTCAACACATAATTTTTTGCAGTTGTAATCAGCCAGGACTTTATATTTCCTCTTTTTATTTGTTCAAACTGAATATATAACTGCATAAATGTATATTGAGAAGCTTCTTCTGCCACATAGTGATCTCCGGAGTAATTCAACGCTGTTTTGAAAACGAGATTTACATACTTGTCATATGCCGTATTAAAATCTATATTCTCACTTAATTTCTGACTCACTCAGGTACCCCGTTCTATCTTACTGTTCATTCAACTTTGATAAAATTTCCAATTTATCTTCCTCTGTAAGTGTTCCGACATTCCATCCCAGCCCGACATTGTCGTTTTTATATCTTGGAATCAGATGCATATGAAAATGAAAAACAGTTTGTCCTGCCAATTCTCCATTATTCTGCACAATATTATATCCCTCACATCCAAGTACTTCTGTCAGCTTTGTGATCATTCTTTTTGCAAGAACGAGCGCCTTGGCCGCGATCTCATCATCAAGATGATACAAATCTTTATAATGCTCCTTTGGCAAAATCAAAGCATGTCCTTTAGATGCCGGTCCAAGGTCTAAAATAACCCTGAAGTCCTCATCTTCATAAAGTGTTGCCGATGGAATCTCTCCATTTGCTATTTTACAAAAAATACATTTTTCATCTCTCATTATTTTTCCTTCTTTCGTTTTTTCTATGTCATTCCTGTCTGACTTTTCCGACCTCTTTCTGTCGAACTTTGTCGTCGGAATATAGTTGAATCCATGTGACTACAATGTTACACTCGTCTCAGAGAGGTGATTTGTATGCTTAATACAACAGATTCACAAAAGCTAAAGGTTCTTGCAAAACAAAATCCTGAAATACAGATCTTGATTGAAAAACTCATGAAAGAATATGAGTTTATCCTTTCCAAAATGTCGCACGAAATCCGTAACCCACTGACACTTGTGTACAGTTCTCTTCAATTAATGGAGGCGCAACATCCACAACTTACAAAAATCCAGCACTGGTCAGATACACTTGAGGATGTCAAATATATCTGTGGACTCTTGGACGAACTTTCCTCCTATAATCACGGCGAACATTTGAACCTGTCTGTCTTTCCATTTTCGGTATTTCTCAGACACATCGCACTGTCCTTTGCACTTTCTCTTGAACAGACGAACATCCAATTTTGTTCTGAAATCGCAGACAATCTTCCGGATCTGATCGGAGACCAGCGAAAGCTTCAGGAAGTACTTTTAAATCTTCTTCAGAATGCCAAAGATGCCATCACAGAAAATGGCCTTATAAGACTAAAGGCCTTTTGCAATGACCATCACGTGATTGTCGAAATCACGGATGACGGATGCGGTCTTACTTCCGAACAGATTCCTACCATTTTTTCTCCATTTACCTCCTATAAGACAAATGGAACCGGACTTGGACTCGCAATCTGCAAACGGATCATTGACTCCCACCGCGGTACTCTGACCGTCTCCTCAAAGCCGGGATCGGGGGCTACCTTTACAGTTTCGCTTCCTCTTTAAGCTGACTGTCCCTGCCATTTGGATATTTCTTCTTATGATACAATATAGCTGCCAGCAAAATTCCGCTGATAACTCCACCAATATGAGCCGAATTATCCACACCTTTACTTGTAAAGCCTAAGTAGAGACTACATAGAACCATAACTGCAAGTCCTCTGCTGCTGATGTTTCCAATTCGTCCTCTGTTTCGAAGCGCTACATAGAATAATGCCCCAATCACCCCAAAGATTGCCCCTGACGCCCCTGCAGAAATAGCATATTCCCCTGTCTGTATGTCCATCCACGCAGACAGCAGATTCCCCATAAGTCCACTTAACAGATAGACTGCCAGGTATTTCCATTTTCCGATTTCTAATTCCAGATTCCATCCGATCACACCCAATATGAACATATTGTTCATCAAATGCTCAAATCCAAAGTGTAGAAACATACTTGTAAACAGGCGATAATATTCCCCCTCCTCAAGCATGCTGGGTACATACATTGCCCCGTGATGAAACATGAAAATTCCATCTTCTGTCATTCCTTGAAAGGAAAGGACAAGAAATATTGTGATATTGATCACGATCATTGCTATTGTACAGACTGCTTTCTTTTCCTGTTTCACGCTTTACCACCATTTCATTTTATAAAGTCACATTAATTATTAGTATTAAGCAAAAATAGGTATGTGTCAAGAACCTTTCCGGATTCTTTCCTAAGGACCATATATTCCAGCGGCTCCATCACAGCACCCCACATTCAGTTTCTTTTTTATTTTGCGTACAAAAAGAGTGAGCACATCAACCATAAACTGCTCACTCTTGTAACTATTCTTAAAATTATGCCAATGCAACAATTACTTCCACTTCACAGAGAACATTCTTTGGAAGTGTCTTCACTGCAACACAGGAACGAGCCGGTTTGCCTGTGAAATATTTTCCGTAAACTTCATTAAACGCTGCAAAATCAGACATATCAGCAAGAAAACAAGTTGTCTTCATAACATCTGTATAGTTTGCTCCTGCCTCTTCCAGAACAGCACCGATATTTTTCATTACCTGCTCTGCCTGTTCTTGAATTGTTGTTCCTGCAATTTCACCTGTAGCAGGATCAATTGGAATCTGTCCTGAAGAAATCATCAGATTTCCAAATACCATTGCCTGAGAATATGGTCCGATTGCTGCCGGAGCCTTTTCTGTACTGATTACTTTTAACATAGTTAAACCCTCCTTCATTTCGTAGAACTTATTTTCTAATTTTCATAATACCACTTAAGGAATGATTTCTCAACAAAAAATATCCATTTTGCAGTAGCATCCGCTTTGAATCTCCCTTCTCTTTGTCCAAATTTCACAAGCATCTCCTTCCTCCTAGACTGTATCGTCATCCCGAAACATCTCTAATTCGTCCCATTCTCCCCATTTTTTCTTTTTTGAAAAAATCTTTTTTGTATGCTTCTTCCATTCCACAAACCATCCATCCTTTTCCCGCAGCACTATATTTTCTCCGGCTTCCCAACCAGTTTCATCCAATATTCCCTCCTCTGTAACATACCCCTTCTGCTGTGATCTCAGCTGTTCCATCTGCTCTTTCCAGTCTGTTTCCATCAGCATTTGAATCTGTTTCATTGAGTAATTTTCCTGCATGGAAATCTTATGCAGCTCATATGCCAGAAATACACATTCTTTCTCTTGATATTCTGCCCGGCTGACAAAATATTCTGCCAGATGCCGGAACTCGTTCGTCGTCTCTTTTGCATAACGCGGCAAAAAACAGAAAGAGAACACTCCCTTTTCATAATAAATAAACTCTGGATTAAGGATCACCTTGTTTTCACTTAAAAAATACTTTTTCATTTCCTTCATCACGGTCAGAAGCTGATATAAAAATGCTTTCAATTCTTCATACCCAATGGGAATCTTTTCATATTTTGTTTTCATTGAAACTTTACAACTGATATCGTAATAGTACTGACTGTTCTCCCCGGCTCCTCTGCCACGTACCTCAAGCAGACCTGGAATTTTATTTTCCCTTAGCATATGCATTTGATAATCCTCTTCATAAATGCCCGCCTCTTCGATAAGTAAGTATGTCTTGTCAAGATTTCTTTTAACCTCCGTCTTCATGTATTCCTGCCTTTCTCATATTTCTGATAAATTTCTCCGGCTCTGTCACAGCCACACTCTGGCTCACAGAAATTTTCATTCTCCCTTTCCATGCAATCCCTTGTACAGTAATCTTTTGATCGGTCTCCTCAATCGTCAGATTCACTGCTGAAAATAACAGCATCCTTTTCCTTGCCGCAATTTCAAACGACTGCTCTGCCTCCGCAATAGTACAAGCTTCCGGACTTCTTTTTTTCTGGCTATGCACAACTGCCGCCTCATAGGCAGTTCCCATCAGAATATTTTTATCATGATAATAAAACACTCCTCTGATAACTAAAAAAAAGCTAAGAAAAAATACGGAACACGCAACCGCCGCCTCAATGGTCGCACTTGCTTTCATCCTCATAAAAAAACCACCCCCACATATGCTGCTGTAAGAAAAGGAACAAACGGAATCCTCGTATCCCTCCGGAATTTTTTCCAAACCAGACATCCCACTGCGGCAATACTGCTGAAAAAGAACGCAATGCATACCAAGGTGACGGTATCCCAGATTCCGAGATAAATCCCCAAAAGAGTGATGATCCATACATCTCCATATCCGACAGCTTCTCTTGTGATCCAGCTTATTATCCCCAGAACTATTCCCGGAACAGCCCCTTGAAATAGCGGAAATAGATTCAGCCTGGTATTCCACAAACTAATCAAAAGAACTCCGAGACTTCCTGCCCACAGCAGCCACATCGGAAGACTCCTCTTTTTCAAATCTATCGCCGCACAGACTACTAAAAATAAAAAAATACTGATTGTTCCTACCGTCCGCATCTTGAACACGCTCCTCTTCCACCGACCTCTGACAGCTTCACTGCCCGGATATTTCTTTTTAGCCCACTGCACCCAAGGGAAGCATGATAACGATCCCCAGATGCTGTGTAATAAATCATCCCGGATGCAGACTTTGCCTTGCATTTTTCACATGGGTAATATTTCCCTTGATATTCGTTCCTGAGATCTGCAACATCGGATACGTTTCCTGCCCGAATTGCTAATTTCAAATGTGTACATTGATAACTTTTATGGTAGACTGTTCCTGTTTCTGTAATATACACATACCCTTGTTTTTCTATATAACTTCCCTGTTGATAACCATTCCATCCCTTGATCCTGACCCGTTCTGTCTGTGAAATCAAAGGAATCCCAAAAATTCTCACTGGTGGCTGAATTTTATATTCCACAACAATTTCGATGATTCCTGATCCCGGCCACACTCTTGACTTGTGACAGTCAATCCCTCCGGATTTACCAGCAATCATACTTTGGCTTAACCGTCTCTGCCCAATTGCTCCTACAATATCTGACTCTACTTTTGATGGTAGGAGCACCGGAGCAAGATAGATTCGCTCCGCCGCTTTTTTTGCCGCTGTATCGGCTCCCATTTTTACGCTGATCCTAGTCGCCTGCACTTCCAGTAAATAGATCAGCATCACTCCTGCCAAGAAAAACAAAGGAATTGTAAGTGCAGCTTCAATGGTAATCACCGCATGCAGTTTTCGTTCTTTTTTCTTGTACCTATCTCCCTTCTGAACAAAGAAGCTTTTCACCTTTTTGGAGATGAATGAAAATGCCCTTTCCAAGATTTGTAGTCTGTCCCGGTGAGCATGGGATATGAAAGAGTCTTTCTCCTTTCTTAATTTTATACTGTACTTTTGAATAAAAATTCGTTCTGAATTTGTGAGCCTTTTTGACGGAAAGGGCATTTGCATTCACCTCCTAGTATTATATTCTTTTCTTTTGTTACACAATCTGTTGCTTACTCATATCCGAAGTAAGTTGAAAACTGATAATTCACTCCTCTTCGAATCTTGCACTTACTTTTTACCTGTAATTTTGTCACACAATGATCCACCTGAAAGGTCTCTTCGCCCGGCTTCTTTTTCATCTCCATCTCAATCAGATCAAGGGCGCGCATCGTACAGACTTGCTCTGATTTCAGGAAAAATAAAAACATCAGATATTCCTTATAGCGAAGTCCACCTTCGGCATCCATTCCTTCTTTTTGATCTTCTGCTGTCCCAAGCTTCAGAAGCCCTGAAAGCTGCAACTGCCACGTGTCATGAGTCTTGATCAGAGCAACTCGTTTTCCATCTAGAAGCGCTCGGATATCCATCACTGCTTCGCCAAATGCCCATGCAACGAGTATTGCCTGCTTGACAAGTCCGGTTAACACTGGAAGCGCGATCGCAGTAGACAATGATACTGCAAGTGTTTCTGCCTCTGCCTGTTTTCCCGCATCGGTCAGAAGATACAGATAATTGGCACCACTTCTCATCAACAGCAGCTTCTTCACAACCGCTTCTAAATTTTGCTGATCACTCTCTTTTCCTTCCAAAATATATTCCATTTCATAAGAAAGTGTATTTTCCTTCTTCTGATCCACTGCATTTCCAAAATGCTCCAGAAGATACTGACAGAAAAAGAGAGAAGAAATCTTACCTTGTGCATCACTTTTTGTCGGGAATCTTCCAATTCCTTTTTGTAAGTTACGATGAGACGGAAGTCCCCCTAACGATATTTGTTTCTGTGATAACTGTTCCGGATTTGAAACAACGATCTGTAAAAGATTTGATTTTTTGATATTAGAAATGTTTTCCAGCGGATTGTTTTCCGAAGGAAGTTCACTTTCTCCTTCCTGAAGTTTTGAATCCAACTCTTGTGAGATATCACTTCCCTGTTCTTCATAGGATCCACTTTGCTGACTCTGCTCTTCCCATACCGCACAGTTTCCAGTCAGTTCCTCTACAAGATCAACACCCATTCTACTTTTCATATATCTGACTGCCTGCTCCTTGAAAGGTTGTCCATGATCATCTGTCAGAAGCTGTAGCTTTTCTGGTTCCTGCGTCATTCCCGCTGCCTCATAAAATTCCAGCCGGTTTACAATATTTTCAAAAGAAAATATCCCGGTCTCATAGCCGGCCACTATGCCAAAAATATCATATTCTGACAGAAGCTCTCTGTGATACTCTGCAAATACTGACTGCAGCGCTCGATCCATATCCGCTCTGCGATAGTTCTTTGCAGTCTGTACCGATGCACTCTCGATCACCGCCCCGATCAATCCAACCAACAACACAAAGACCAGACTGATAAAAGCTGTCATTTCTCCTCTCTTCATCTTCTCTGTCACTCCTTAAATCCCTGAGCTTTCACTCGTGATCTTCTGAAAGATTGAGTTTACCAGACTTGTCAGCTGTGACTTAAAAATAATTACAAGTCCGATCAACACGACAAGGATCAGTATCACTTCCACAACACCAATTCCTTTTTCATCTTTCAAACATGCAAAAAATTGTCGGATCCGCCACATAATTTCACCCCCTTTCCCGCAAAATGTTTCTCGAAATATCTCTGCTCCATCCCGTCCACTCTCCTCTTTTCTTTCTCTTTTTTAAAACTGCATAGACAAAAATGCCGGCACGATTACAATGACCAGAACCACTGTCAACATGAAAAACATCGGTGCCAGAAGCTTTGTCCCCACTTCTTCCCCTGCTTTTTTTGCCGCACGCTTTCGCTCCTCAAATGCATTGACTGCTTCCAGCCTAAGAAGATCTGCTAACCCTTTTGATCCTCTTTTCAGATTTTGGGAAAGCAAAGCTCCAAAGCGCATGTAACACACAGCCTCACACCGTTTTCCAAAATGCTCATAACATTCTTTCTCTGAACCCCCTGCCTGCATTTCTCTAAGCGTATATGCCATTTCCTCATATGCAAACCGCTCCTTTCCCATTATTTTCCCTTTTTCATAATCAGAAGAGATTTTCTGCCATGCAGCTTTTACTGTCATTCCGGCTCCAAGAAACAACACAAATTTGTTTAGAATTTCCGGATAATCTATCATCATCTGCTTTTTCTTCTTTTTCATTTCTTCCTTCTGCGTTTCTTTCTCCAGCAGAATCAGAAGAATACTTCCAACCAATCCAAGTCCTAAAATGACATATCCTCTGTTTTCCTCCGGACGTCGCCAGCTGACCGGTTTTCCCTCTAAAATCTCTGGTAATTCTACCTGTTTTTGTTCCGGATGTTCCTTTTCTTTCTCTGCAACCTGCCCTGCAAGCTGAGCTACGATCTTCTCATCGCCTTTTAATTTAGGTGGAAACAGGTTGGCGCTTCTCATATAGATCCGCTCCTCTTCTCCATATTTCAGTTTCCCTGTAATCTGAACGATTGTCCCCTCTTCTTTGAGCGCCTCTGTCTGCAACTCTCCGAGAACATTGATCACCTCATAGTTGTCTACTTCCCAGGAAACGGTAATCGGCATATCCAGAATCCTGGATGGGAAATGCAAATCTTTCCGCACCTCATCAAATGTCTTATTTTTGTCCAAAATAATGCCATCCAACTTTTTCATCGCTGTTTCAAATGCTTTCTCCAACTCCTTTCCATTGTACTGCCTCTCAGGAAGTTCTATCGTAATCGGAATCTCTCTTCCACCTGTCTTTGCGATCAACTTCTCTGTTCGCACTCCTTCCCCACAGTTATTTCGCTCCAGTCTTGCATGTTCTCCCATAAATTCCGCCTGTTGATCCACATAAAGCAGATACGCGGCAAGTGAATTCACACCGAGCAGCATCAGAAAAATATTTCTGCTGTTCTTTCTCATACACCATTCCGGAAGCTTTCTCTTTTGATACAAAATAACGGCGATTGCCAATGCTATAAATATTCCTATCGAAACAATCATCTCACACCTCGATTTCAATCATCCTTTTTCCCATATAAAATGCCCCTGCATAAACAGCCAGACAGACAGTCATAACAAAAATCCCAAGAAAATTTCTATAAAGTACCTCTACAAAATCCGGAAATGCTATCCTCATATAGAAAATAATTCCAAAGGGAACCACCGACATTACTTGAAATTCTAACTTTTTTGCTGACATTGTCATCTCAATCTCGCGTTTCACCTCAATTTTCTCACAGATTTGCTTTACCGCATTTCGGATCATCTCAATGCTGTCCCCTCCTGCTCTCTTTGCTGCCACAAAGACAGATACAAAATTCGAGACATCCTCCTGTCCTACCCTGTCTGCAAACTCTTTCCAGATTTGCTCCAAAGGTACATTCATATTGAGCTGATGAATCATATAAGTATATTCTCTCATGATCCGTGTATCTTTTTTATAGATCAATGACAGATCCTTTGCCGTCTCCTTCAGTGCATTTTCTGCCGAATATCCGACATTGAGCGCCGAGGACATCGACTGCAGACTCATTTTAAACTGAGCACAAAATTCCTGCTGTTGTTTCTTTATATATTGTTTTTCCCAAATACGAAGATAGATCACCAGAAATGGTGAGAACATCAGACCCCCTAAAAAGAAGTCATAAAATAGATATGCAATCCCTGATAACAACGCTAATCCTTTGAACGCTGCCTTTCCATAATCTGCCTTTTTAATATCCTGCTGCCAGTAGCTTTTCTTTCTTTTGTAATTCATGAACCCATTTTAGCCTCCCTTGCACCTTTCCATCTTTTCTTCCAGTCTCTTCAAATCGATACAGACTCTGTACCTTTATCTCCCCCTCTTCATAAGCAAGCACCTCTGAGATTTCCAACACCTTCCTGCTCTTATCGCGCAGCCTTCCCAGATGGACGACAAGATCAATTGCGGAAGCAATCTGCCTCTGTACTGCGCTCAATGGAAGATCCATACCCATAAGCACCATTGTTTCCAGTCTACTGAACATATCCTTTGTACTGTTGGCATGTCCCGTGCTGAGTGAGCCGTCGTGCCCGGTGTTCATCGCCTGCAACATGTCAATCGCCTCACTTCCCCGGACCTCCCCGACAACAATCCGGTCAGGTCGCATGCGAAGCGCTGACTTGATCAGATCCCGGATTGAGATTTCACCAGTTCCCTCCACATTTGCATTACGAGCCTCAAGCCTTACAAGATTTTCAATTCCCCGAATCTGAAGTTCGGCATTATCCTCAATTGTGATGACACGCTCCCCAGCAGGTATATGCTGTGCAAGCGCATTTAGCATGGACGTCTTTCCTGATCCGGTCCCTCCACTGATAAAGATGTTATACCTTGCTTTCACTGCCTGCTCCAGAAAATCAGCTGCCTCCTCTGAGATTGCCTCAAACTTCCTCAAACGTTCCATCGTCATTGCCTCTTTCGGAAACTTTCTGATCGTCACAATCGGTCCGTTCAGCGCAATCGGAGCAAGTACGACATTGACACGGGAACCATCTGGAAGCCTTGCATCCACAATCGGATTTGCCTCATTCACAATTCGATTGGATCCTGCAACAATCTGCTGCACAACATCTTCCAACTTTTGTCTCGATGCAAACCGCTTCTCCAGTCTTGTCACAACTCCTGCTTTTTCCATAAAGATATGCTGCGCACCATTGATCATAATCTCCGTGATCTCCTCATCCTCGATCAAATCCTGAAGGATGTCCAGCTTTCGGAATGCATTAAACAACTCCTTTCCAAGCATATTCATCTCCTGAAGTGACATATAGTGTTCTCTTCGTTCTTCCGATAATACGGTATAGATCAACTCCATCAGCGCTTCGTCTTCTATCTCTCTGGACAGATCCAACTCCTCCATGATTTTCTGATATAAATGCTCTGTATCTCTCATAACAATTCCCTCACCTCCACAAAAATTGTTCTCTCAAGCACACAATCCAAACCCATTGCAGTCAGATTGTGCCGATATTGCTCCAGTTTTCTCTGTGCCGTTTCCTCTTGCACAATTGGTGTATAAATGCAGGAACACAATTCTAATATTCCATACGTTCCCCGAATTGCATCCCCGATATCAAGCACTACTGTCTCATAAATACTTTTCTCAGCAATCTCGGTCAAAAGTTGCTTCCACTCTTCTTCTGTGACCGATTTCAGATCCTGATACATTTCTATCGGTACCAGATAGTCAACCGCCTCCTCATGCTTCACCAATGTCTCCAGCCGGATCCCCATATTTTTACAGCCCTGCCTGAGATAATACAAAATTTCTGTAAGTCCTCCTGTCTCCTCTTCTCCCTCCTGTCTGCCAGCATATGCCTCCAAGTTCAAATAAAGTGTATTCCCTTTCTTTGCAAATTCTTTTGCAAGCTGCAGTGCATACTGTGTCTTTCCGATTCGATGTATCGGCGAGTAAACACCGATCACCTCCACATCTGCCTTCTGTATCCTCAGAATTATCTCACTTCCCTCCTCCTCTGCACAGCAGCTTAGAATTTCTGCAATAATCTTCTCTCCACTTTGATATTTATAAATTGGATGATAGCAATCTGTTTCTTTACAATTCCGATCATCACACAACATAAATACCTGTTTAACATCCATCGTTTCTGTCTCAGCATAAATATCATCCAGAAGCAGTAGGTCTACTCTATGTTCATTTATAAACTGTCTTAGTTTCTCCAGATCTAAAAAGACCATCACTTGAAATAACAGTTCTCTTCTTCCCAAAATGTACTCCGACAGACCTCTTGTATACTCTGGCTCTTGTGTACAGATTGCAAGTATTTTTCCTTTCAATGAATCACTTCCATTTCTGTTTATGTGTTTTGAAGTTTCCTTTTTGAATTTTTGTGTTTTGGATTTTTCCTTTTGAATTTGTAATGGAATCTGGCTGTACTTACTGCCAGCCTCTTTTGATATGTAATGGTCCCTTGACCATAGAATGATATTTCATTTAGAAATGTTCTGTTTGTATGTTGTATTATATCGACATCTTTTCTTTTTGTCTATATGCATTTTTAGATTTGACGCTTTTTGTGAAATACTCACAAGTTTTGGTAGAAAAGAATCCCGTAAAGTAAGCAGACCCCCGGCAATCCAAGGGTTCCCGATGTCAAAAGGGAAAGGCCATTCAGCCCCACCGCCACTGAAATTCCTTTGGATGCGAGGATTTCATTTGTAAAGAAAATAACTCCCAGACCAACGACTGCCCGGACAATAAAATTTACAACGATGCTTGAACGATTTTCATCCATCTTTTCCTTCTCCAGTTGTTCTTATCTCATATATATGGACTTGTCTGGGAGTTTATGCTCTCTTTATTTTTTGGCTCTTGTTCCTATTTTGTTCCGAAAATACGATCTCCCGCATCCCCGAGTCCCGGAACGATATATCCATGATCATTTAATTTCTCATCTAAAGCCCCAATATAGACATCCACGTCCGGATGTGCTTCCTGAAGCTTCTTCACACCTTCCGGTGCCGCAATGATACACATAAAACGAATATTTTTCACACCTTTATCCTTCAGCATCTGAATCGCTGCAACGCAGGATCCTCCTGTCGCAAGCATCGGATCTACGACAAATACTTCTCTCTCCCCGCAGTCTGCCGGAAGCTTACAGTAATATTCTACCGGTTCCAATGTGTCCGGATCACGGTAAAGTCCGATATGACCTACCTTTGCCGCCGGAATCATCGTAAGCATACCTTCTACCATTCCAAGACCAGCTCTTAAGATTGGCACAACAGCCAGTTTCTTTCCTGCCAGTTCCTTAACAGTTGTCCTACAGATTGGTGTCTCAATCTCGACATCCTGTAATTTCAGATCTCTTGTCGCCTCATAGCACATATACATTGCAATCTCGCTGATGATCTCTCTAAAATCTTTTGATCCGACTTCTTTTCTTCGGATAATTCCTACTTTATGCTGGATCAGCGGATGTTCCATTACCAGTACTTTTCCCATTGTTTTTCTCCTATTCTTCAATTAATGCAATACGTCTCTTATGTCTTTCATCTTCGGAAAACGGTGTGTTTAAAAATGTATCGACAATCTTCACACCAAGTCCTGGTCCTACCACACGTCCTCCTAAAGCGACAATATTCGTATCATTGTGTAATCTTGTCGCCTCTGCTGAAAAGCAGTCTGAACAGAGCGCACAGCGGATTCCTTTCATTTTGTTTGCTGCGATGGAAATCCCAATTCCTGTTCCGCAGATCAGAATCCCCTTCTCACATTCTCCGTCTATAATTGCCTGTCCTACTTTTTTGGCATAAATTGGATAATCCACAGATTCCCCGTCACATCCAAAATCTTTGTACTCCAGACCTTTTTCCTCTAAATATTTGATAATCTCCAGTTTCAATTCATATCCACCGTGATCACATCCGATTGCTATCATGCTTTTGTTACCTCCTCGTTCAGCTTTTGTGCCAGTTTCTCGATAAATTCTTTCATCATCTCGTATACACTACCATACTCCGTCAATGGCTGTCCATATGCAGATGGGATTTTCCTGTCATCATCTATATATTCTCCCAGTGTATATACATTTTTGATATTCTCATAATCTGCCACTGCACTCCATTTATGCCTGTCATCAATGGCAAGCACCAGTGTCTCCTCGTCAAGATCTTCCTCCGTAAACTGCCTTGACTTATAATCTGCGATCGACATGCCCTGACTCTTCATGATCGCTTCTGCCTTCTGATTGACCGGCTCCGGAAGTGGTACGACAAGTCCTCTTGACTCAATATCATACTCCTGCAAAAGTTCCTGATTTCTTAGAAGCTCTGCTGCCATCGGTCCTCTGCTGCTGTCTGTATTGCTCAGGAAAAGGATCCGTCTGTATTTTTGTAGTCTTGTGATCTCTTCTGCCCGAAGCATATGATGCCCCGCAGCTTTTTTGAGACGGTTCATAACCGCCGAGCCAATCCCATCCATCGCAAAAGCTTCACTGTAAATATAATCGACATCTTCCTCGTCAAACTCTCTGAGGACACGATACAGATTCTGAGCGATCGTATATTCATTTTCCCGTGTCCCGATATTTTTTACAATACCTCTTTTATACTTTTCTGCCGTCTCATCTGTAGCAATGATTCCGACTTTATAACCAAGTCTTTCCTGCTCAAACGCAACCTGCCGGATTGCCTTGACCGCCTCTTTTGTCTCTCCTTCAATAATCATCAACTTTGCCTTCGGTGCATAATGTCGATACTTCATGCCCGGTGCCTTCGGAGCTTCCTTGCTCTTATCACTGACAATTGCCTGATCTTCTGTGACCTCACCGATCACCTCCTCAAGCATCTCCTTTGTGATCGCTCCCGGCCGAAGGATCATCGGAGGTGTCACAGTCATATCAAGGATCGTCGATTCCACTCCGATCTCCACACTTCCTCCATCGATGATCATATCAATCTTGCCATCCAGATCTTCCTTCACATGCATCGCAGTTGTCGGACTCGGGCGCCCGGATGTATTTGCACTCGGAGCAGACACATATCCCCCGCCTGCCAAAATGATCGCACGCGCAACCTCATCCGCCGGCATTCTGACTGCTACAGTATCCAGTCCTCCGGTAGTTCCATATGGTACCAATGCACTTTTTTCAAAAATCATCGTAAGCGGTCCTGGCCAGAAATGATTCGCCAGCAGTGCAGTCTTATCTGGTATATTCACCGCAATCTCTTCCAATGCCCGGTATTCTGCAATGTGAACGATCAATGGATTATCAGAAGGTCTTCCCTTCGCCGCATATGTTTTTTTTGCCGCCTCTTCCTTCAGCGCATGTGCTCCGAGTCCATATACAGTCTCTGTCGGGAAAGCTACCAGCCCTCCCTCCTTCAGGATGACCCCTGCCATTCCGATCACATTTTCGTCAATATTTGTTCTTTGTATTTCTTTTATTATCGTTTCCATGCCCCCTATTATAGCATTCTTTTGTTAAAAAATAAACCTCTTTACAAGTTTAAATATTCCTTCAAGCCTTCCCAGACTGCCTGTGCGATTTTCTCCTGATATGCCTCATCTTGAAGTTTTGCAGCTTCCTCTGGATTTGTCAAAAATCCCGCTTCTACAATCACAGTTGGTATTTCTGTCTTTTTCAATATGTAATAAGTATCATTAGGTTTTGCCTCTCTCCTGTTTGTCTCATCTACCGTTTTTAAATGCTTCTGCAAAATTTCTGCTGCCTTCTTTCCCTCTACGGAATGTGTAAAATAAAATACCTGCGCCCCTTTCACATCACTTGTCTGGTAACTGTTCTGGTGAATACTGACAGCGATAGACGCTTTGCTATGATTAATCAATTCTGTTCTTTTTTTCATATCGCGAATCTTTTTATTCGGAGCTGTTTCCTCACAAAGTGCAGTGTCTTCTTCACGGCTCATCACAACATGCACACCATTCTTTGTCAAAATCTTCTGAAGCTTCTTGGCAACCGCCAGATTCAAATCCTTTTCAGCCAAACCATCTACCCCGACTTTTCCAGGATCAAAACCTCCGTGCCCTGGATCGATCATCACAATCGCCTGTTCTTTTTGTTCTGAAATTTTCCCGGAAACTGCGTTCGTCAATGTCTTCCCCCCGATCAAGGCTGCCATGATCAGCAGAATTCCCATCATCAGCTCTATCTTTTTCTGCAAAAAAATCCCCCCTCTTCCTATATCATTACAATATATGAGAGGGGGAAATAAAATATCATTTCTCTTTCTCTATGAAATTTTCTGTAATCTGACGCTATTTTATATATTTTTCAATCACGGACCAGATTTCAGGCTTTTCAAATCCCAGCTTCCATGCAGCAACACCACCAAGCTGATACTTCTCCATCAATTTTAATTTTGCCTCAATAGAAGAACTATCTTCCAGCCATATTTTATATGTGGCACCGTCCGACTCCCATTGCGCATAATTCTGCTGTGTCTCTTCATCCCATGTGACGGCTGCTCCAGCCTGTGCCACACACGCTTCGGCTTCCTGCATTCCAAGAGCCTCACTTGTAACATTCATCTTATACTGCGCCTGCTCTGTTCCAGCCTGCGCGGCAAGTTCCTGCTCTGTCTTTGGCACTTCTTCCCACAATCTTGTATAAAATGGGACTGCATTGATTACTTTCTCTGCTGACACATCCTTTGTCGCCTGCCGGATTCCATTTTCCACATAGTCAATAGAAGCCACTGAACCGCTCTCCCACGAGCCGGCATAATGTTCATCATATCCCATAATGATGACATAATCTGCAACCTTCCCCTGTTCCTCCAGTTCATAATGACTATTAAATCCCATCGGCACATAGTTATCTACCGACAGAACTTTTTGATTTCTTCGACATTCTATAGAAAGTTCGCGGATAAACTCAATAAAATGTTCTCCACATTCCTCAGAAACTTTCTCAAAATCCACGTTGATTCCATCAATATTATACTGCTGTACCTGCATCATCAGATTATCGATCAGAGTCTTTCTGGCCAAAGAAGAACTTAACAACTGGTATGTCTCTTCCGGCGAGTCGATGCCACCGTCAAAATCCCTCACAAGTGCCCATACCTCCAGATTCGCTGCATGAGCCGTATCCACATAAGCTGAACTTGCGATAGAATTCAGATTTCCCTCTGTATCGGCAACTGTAAACCATGTAGGTGAAATTGTTGTCAATCCTTGTGTCGATGCAATCGTTTCGCTTAACGTTTCATTTGCTATTTCATTCGTAACCTGATGCCAGGCAAGATTGATCTTATAATCTTTTGTCATACTTGTATATTCCGGTGCTTTGGAAGAAGAGGTGATTGTTTCTGTCTTCACAGACTTTAATGCACTACTCTTTATATATCCGATGATCCCATCCTCTGTGCGGACTTTCTTCCAGTCACCTTCCTCTTCTATAAAATATACACGGTCACCCTTCTTAACTTCCGTCAGAATATCACTCTTAACACCTGCAAGCCAGCGCATCTGCGTATCCTTCTTTGCAGTTGTCGTCTTCACCTTGCCCCAATCATCAAAGAGAACTACTCTGTTCGGACTCTTATAAGTCTTTGCAGTGACATTCCCAAACTCCAGAATAAAATCCACTGCGATATAAGTCTGGTCCCCGATATTTTTTACGATTACATAGTCCTTGGATTCCCTCTGACCTGCGTTCGTATATTCCTTGCTTTCTGCCGGTACTTCCACAAGATCTAACGGCAACGTATAGCGCAGTGTGCCTTCGGCTGCGTTCCAGTAAAATCCACCGTCAATCTCTTGACGTACCGCCTCATATGGTAAATAAAACTGTCCGTCAGACACAATCCCTTTCTGTTCCAGAATCGTATTGTTCACAATAACTGCAGCTTGCTCTGCGGCATCTACACCATAATATTCATTCAAATCAGCTTTCACCTTCGATGGACCATATTTTTTCCATACAAATATACCTGCCACAGCGACAACTACAATGATAAAAAATAATACGATCAAAAGCTCAATCAGGCATGTCCGCTTTCTTCTTCGTCTTCGGTCACGCAGCATTTCCGCCCGGCTTCTATATCTTCGATCATTTTCTCTTCTATCCATAGCCTACCTCCTACCTGACCTATTATACCATATGCATTTTCTTTTTTCGACAGATTACTACATACTTTCCTCGTTTTCAAAAAATAATAAGAATTTCTTAATACTCTGCATTGAGGGGATTCGTATTATTTTGCTGCTATTTTTTGAAAATGAAGTTCTTTTAGGCTTCCAGTCTCATCATCCATCACATAGTCCCGCATATATGCATTACTTTCTTTTGCCATATGTGCATTGACAATCTGTAACGGACTTGCCGGTTCTCCATCCATAGACATTGGAATCCCGCATTTTTCATATGCTTCCAGCTCTATGAAAAATTGTCTGTATTTTTCTTCTGTACTATTCACTTCGTTCCTTCCCGTCCAAACGGTAATTATGGCTTCCTCCGCTTTTTGCTAAGACCTGGGTGCATGTGATATATTCTTCGCAAAACAGATTTCTGCTGAAAAAAGAAGACAGCAAATGGACATTTTAATTATTATGTGCATTTTATAAAATGATTATTTGTAATTGTAACTGCTTTAGTTTTGAAATTTAGCTGAATCACTTAGAAAATCGAATTAATTTAGAATAAATAGAATTGTTGAAAGATTTTCCTGAGAATGTTTTCACCAACACAAGATATTGCTTTTGTATCCCTCCTTTTCTCTTATACATAATTACCGGGACACTGTCTTCTCATACCCGCATTATAAATAATTTCTCCTGACTTTGCAAGTATTTTCTTTACATATTTTTTTTTTTTGTTTATACTATTATAAAGTAAGTATTCAGGTTTACGAAAAGGAAGTGATTATGTATGAAGATCGAAAAAATAAATGACAACCAGATTCGGTGTACTCTGACACGTGCAGATCTTGCTGCCAGACATTTGAAATTAAGCGAACTTGCCTATGGTACCGAGAAAGCAAAGATGCTGTTTCATGACATGATGCAACAAGCTTCCAGTGAATTTGGATTTGAAGCAGATGATATTCCACTCATGATTGAAGCAATTCCTGCTTCTCCAGATTCTATCGTTCTGATCATTACAAAGGTGGATAATCCGGAAGAGCTCGACACGCGCTTCTCCAAATTTGCACCACTGGAAGATTCCGATACAAAACAGGCTATGCTTGAGAAATTAGAAGGCGCTGACGAGTTTCTCGATTTACTTGATAAAGTAAAATCTGCAGTTGCAGAACCAGCTCCTGAAAAAGAAACTGCGGGAAAAGAAGATACAAAAAAAGACGTCCCTGCAAAACCAGCGATCCGTCTGTTTTCTTTTTCAAATTTAGACAGTGTGATCCATGCAGCCAGATTGCTGCACCCAATGTACCACGGAGCGAATACACTCTACAAAAATGAAACAAACGGTATTTTCATTTTAGCCTTAGCACAATCTGCTCACACCAACAGTGAGTTTAGTAAAATCTGTAATATGTTATCCGAATACGGTTCTTTTGAAAAAGCCTCCGGTGCTGTTCTTGCTTACTTGGAAGAGCACTGTCAGACTGTTATTTCTGCAGATGCAGTCAGACATCTTGCAGAGATTTAAGGTGATATCTCATCCCCTTTCATCATGGAATGGCATCGTTGATCATCGGCCGCAGATTGGATAAAAAATAAAAAGCGTCCTGAGCCAGACTTTCTCAAGTATACTGTCTGCTTGCTCAAGACGCTTTTTCTATTTGCAAAATCTTTGATTAGTTGTTTGCTGCTAAGAAAGCATTAATCTTTTCTTCTAACAGATCTGCATCCAGTCCATGTACCATAGCTGCCTCTGCAAGAGTTTCAGCCTGTGAAGCAGGACATCCAAGACAGTGCATTCCTACTTCCATAAGGATTGGTGCTACTTCTGGATTTGTTCTGATCAGTTCACCGATTGTCATATCTTTTGTCACTTTCGCTGCCATATTTATTTCCTCCTTTATTTCTCTAATCGCGAAACATATTTGAACGTTTATCCTTCCTTTTTTCAAATATGTCATACTCTCTCTTCGATTATAATACTACTCCTTGAAATTATCAACTCTTACTTAATTGTTTATACATTTTAATACAATTTTAGAATTTTCAAAAGTCAACAAGTTTTTTATTTTTTTTCGACAAATGAAGATTTTTATTATAACTGACCAAAACATTCGTTCTTTTCTTAACAATAATAATCCACACAATTCACATTCATTCATGTGGATAATGTGGATAACTTGGTGTAAAACTTTTATTTTTAACCATTTTAGCCAGTTTCCTGTGTGGAAAACTTGTGGACAGTATTTTGATAGTATTTTTCATAATTCTCTTGTCCTCGACAACTTTGTGCACTTTGCATATGATTATTTTTCCACTATTTTCCTATGTCTATACAATTTAAAGTTTTGCATAGGAAAATAGGGCACAGTATGCTGAATCGCTTCACACATACTGCACCCATTTTTCCTCATTTCATCATCATTTTCCTTATTCCAGCACTCTTCGTATTGTAATAATATCTGTGAAAAATGCCGGACTGATCCCAATCCCGTTCTCCTCATCAATTGCATTAATAATCTGATTCTCTTCTATATAAATACCAACATGTCCCTCATATAAAATTAAATCTCCCGGAAGAATTTCATCATAAGTAACTTCTATTCCCGCATTTTCCATATCCCACGTTGTCCGCGGAAGTTTCACTCCAAATTTTCTATACACGGACTGAACAAACCCCGAACAATCTGCTCCCTCGGTCAGACTTGTGCCTCCCCAGACATATGGATTCCCAAGAAACTGCTTTGCATAGGCGACTACCCTTTTTCCTCTTTCTTCTACTGTCCCTTTCTTTTCTTCTGATTCTACAGTATCATATTTTTCTTTTATCGTAACATAATCATCGGATATATATGCTCTTCCCCCATAATATTCGATTGGAATCCACCCATTTTGAGGCTTCTCTTCTATTTTCTTTTTGGCACCTTGTTCCAACTGTCCGATAATCTGTGTGTCTGTCCCCTGACCTTTCCGCACGTTGAGACAATCTGCTGTAACTTCAGCAATCTGTATGGCAGTTTTCTCTGTTTCTTTTAACTCTTTCTCATAATACTGCTCCTTTAATAATCCAGCCCCCACACTTGGTAAGTGTTCTGCCGCCATAGATATACAGGGAATACTTTGCGACAAAATCTCTACTGCGATCAGACCTGCCATTATTTTCTTTCTACTTCTATCCCTCATAGTTTCCTCCTCTTTTCGCTTTTTAGTATTCCCACTTTCCCTGAAATCATGCTTTTGTTACCAACTTGTTAAATCTCCCTTTCAAAATTCTAAATATAAAATTTTTATGATTCCTTCCAAACATATTGTGTCAGACATTTTATCGTGTTATACTCCAAGAGTAAGTGAGTTTTATTATTTTTATAATTAAAATTAGATAATATATCTTTGCTTACCTAAAATTTTTACTTGACAAATCCCCTTTGAATAATTTATATTATAATCATAATAACTATTACTATTATTGAAAGGGGGATTCCCATTGGCAACACTAAAATATAGTAGACAACGAGAATCCATCAAAAATTATCTGTTACACACAGAAGAACATCCCACCGCTGACACCGTCTATATGCATGTGCGGGAAGAATTCCCGAACATCAGTCTTGGGACAGTATATAGAAATCTGAACTTACTTGCAGAGACCGGAGATGCTCTGAAGATTCCCACCCCTTCCGGTGGTGACAGATTTGATGGTAAAACGACTCCACACTATCATTTTATATGTACTTGTTGTGGAAAAGTAATGGATCTGGATATGGAAAGCATTGATCATATCAATGAGATTGCCGGTAAAAACTTTGCCGGGCAGATTGAGTCTCATACGACAATGTTTTATGGAAAATGTGAAGATTGTATTTTAAAGTCTTAGCAAAAGAATTTTTCAAATATCCATTGACAAAAGAAACTAATTATGCTAAATTAATATCAGTAACTATTACTGATATTGAAAAATAAAAAGTAAAAGAAAAGGAGATCTTAACTATGAAAAAATTTGTATGTACAGTATGCGGATATGTTTATGAAGGAGAAGCTGCACCAGCTGAATGTCCACAGTGCCATGTAGGAGCTGATAAATTCAAAGAAATGACAGGAGAAAGAGAATGGGCTGCTGAGCACGTTGTAGGTGTTGCTCAGGGTGTAAGCGAAGACATTCTTGCAGATTTAAGAGCAAACTTTGAAGGAGAATGTTCAGAAGTTGGTATGTACCTTGCTATGTCAAGAGTAGCTCACAGAGAAGGATACCCAGAGATCGGTTTATACTGGGAAAAAGCTGCATGGGAAGAAGCAGAACACGCTGCTAAATTCGCTGAATTATTAGGTGAAGTTGTTACAGACAGCACAAAGAAAAACCTTGAAATGAGAGTAGAAGCTGAAAACGGAGCTACTGCTGGAAAATTTGATCTTGCAAAACGTGCAAAAGCTGCTAACCTTGATGCTATTCATGATACAGTTCATGAAATGGCAAGAGACGAAGCTCGTCACGGAAAAGCATTCGAAGGATTATTAAAGAGATACTTCGCATAATCATCCCTATCTTATATAATATAGAAAGAGGCCAGAAAGTTTCTGGTCTTTTTCTTTTGTTTTCATCTGGACTGGTCGTTTTTTGCAAAACTGGCTATTTTTACATGACCACTCTTGTGCTAGGATAGATTTACAAAGAAATAAAAACGCCATATCGATATCGAATATGGCAAATACATGAGAGGATGAGACATATGAAAACAAAAAATCAAACTGTTATGAAATTAGCACAAACCGCATTACTGGCGGCTCTCTGCTTCGTATCATTTACTTTTTTACAGATTAAGATTCCAATGCCTGGCGGTGATGCAACATCCCTTCACATCGGAAATGCATTCTGTGTGCTTGGTGCACTGTTACTCGGAGGCTGGTATGGCGGGCTGGCTGGCGCGATTGGTATGACCATCGCCGATTTAATGGATCCAATCTATATCACTGGTGCACCAAAGACCTTTTTCCTGAAATTATGTATTGGGCTTATCGTTGGTCTTGTAGCTCACCATATTGCAAAGATCAGCGACAGCACTGACAAGAAATACGTCTTTAAGTGGAGTCTGATCGCCTCGATTGCCGGTCTTAGCTTCAATGTCATCGCCGATCCGATCGTTGGATATTTTTATAAGCAATATATCCTCGGACAGCCTCAGAAAATGGCAGAAGTTCTTGCAAAGTGGAGCGCAGCAACTACATTTGTCAATGCTGTTGTATCTGTCATCCTTGTAGTATTTATCTACAACGCGGTCAGACCAATACTACTTCGCAGTGGACTTCTTGTATCCCAACCAAAAAACTAAATAAAATATGCTCCCTCCCAAGGAATAAGTATTTATTATTACACTTGTCTTCCTCGAAGGGAGCATATCTTTTGCAGATCTTCTGCAAGTTGATACCGCTATTTTATAATTCGTTCTTAATCTTTTCTACTAATTCTGCGTATTCTTGTTCTGTGAGATACTTTTCTCCCGGATTCATTGCGAATACACCGCCCCACTCATATCCATCTTTATATTTCGGAACCAGATGGAAGTGCAGATGATGTCCAGTATCTCCATATGCTCCATAGTTCACTTTCTCCGGCTGAAATAATTTGTGAAGCACATTGGCAACTTTAGCCACTTCATCAAAATATAAATGAAGTTCTTCCTGAGATAATTCTACCAGTTCACTTACATGTTTCTTATGAGCAACGATCACACGTCCTAAGTGGCTCTGTTCTTTAAATAAGTAAACTTTTGAGCTTTCCAATTCACAAATCTTAATTCCAAATGCATCTAATAATTCGCCTTCTACGCAGTATGCACAATTCTGATCTTTCATTCTTTTATCCTCCTGAATCTGTTCTATCTTCTTTTATACACTACCACATTTAAAAAATATTTACAATCGTATTCCTTACCTCTTAACAAAGGACTTGAAAGGGTAAGCCCCTTCCAAGTCCTCTTTCTTTTATCTTACATATTTTTCCAATGTGTTTCTCACTGCACCGGTTCCTGCAAGCATTTCTTTCAAGTAACCACATACAGTTTCTGCCATGTTTACTTCGTACAAGTTCACACCAAAAATTGCTTTGTTTTCTAAGATCGGTCTTACAGAAGCTTCCACATCTGTCTCTTCTCCGAGTTTAAATCCTGCTACGTATGGACAAACTGTCTCAAGAAGCGGATCTGGGCTTAAGTCAAATGTTTTTCCATTGTCATCCACACCCATCAGATAACGGAGCCATCCTGCAAATACAAGTGGAATCAGTTTCAGATCTGCTGTATTTAAGCTCTCACCTGCCTCATATGCTTTGATCGTCTCACCGAAACGGATCGCAAGCTTCTGAGAAGTATCTGTTGCGATTCTCTGTGGAGTATCCGGCATAAACGGATTTGGAATACGCACATTTAAAACCGTATCAATAAATTCTTTCGGGTCAAGGATCCCCGGATTTACTACAACCGGAAGTCCTTCCACATATCCGATTCCCTCTACAAGTTTCTTTAATACTTCATCTTTCATTTCTTTAGAAATCAAGTCATATCCGAGCAGACATCCAAACACTGCCAGTGTTGTGTGAAGCGGATTTAAGCAAGTGCAGACTTTCATCTTTTCTACCTTGTCTACAGTCTCGCGTGTTGTAAACATCAGTCCGCCTTTTTCCAGTTCCGGTCTTCCGTTCGGGAATCTGTCTTCAATGACAAGGTACTCACACTCTTCTGCATTGACAAACGGCGCCACATAAGAATTCTTTGAAGTGATCACCGGCTCGAGTTCTTCCACCCCATCATTTTTTAAGATTTCTTCCACAGAACTGTCCGGACGAGGAGTAATCTTATCAATCATAGTCCACGGGAAGGAAACTTTGTCAGGATTTTCGATGTAAGCTACAAATCCCGCCTCAGCAACTCCATTTTTTACCCATGTCTCTGCAAATGTGTGTACTGCATCGTATAACTTTGTTCCGTTGTGGGAACAGTTGTCCATACTTACCATTGCCACCGGCTTTTCTCCTGCCTGGTATCTTGCATACAGAAGTGCAGATACTTTTCCGATATAACTTCTTGCCTTCTCAGGTCCTGCCACAAAATCCTCTGCGACATCTACAAGTGTTTCCCCTTTTCCATTTACAAGGCTGTATCCCTTCTCTGTAATTGTAAAACTTGCCATCTGAAGAGAATCTGTCGTGAAGATTTCTTTGAGTCTTCCAAAATCTGTCTCATTCTCAGAATCCAGTGCAAGAGATTCTGCAACACTTCCTACCACAGTTTTCTCTACACTGCCGTCTGCTTTTAATGTCACAAGAATGCTGTAATCATCGTGTGGGCGGTTCATTTTTTCTACGATTTCATAATCATATCCTTCCGCCACAACAATTCCTCTGTCAAGCACTCCTTCATTTAAGAGATTCTGTGCCACATTTGCCTGAAATGCACGGAAAAGATTCCCTGCTCCAAAGTGTACCCAATATGGTGCTTCTTTTGTGGCAGCCACCATTTGCTCGCGGTCAAACTGCGGAAGTCTATATCCTTTTTCCTCCCACTGTTTTCTATCTGCCAATCCATCTTTGCTTAACTGCATCCTATTTTGCCCCTTTCTCAATTGCTTCCCAAAGTCCGTTTAAGTAAGTTGCTCCAAGTGCTCTGTCATACAGTCCGTATCCAGGCATTGCCACTTCTCCCCAGATCATACGACCGTGATCTGGTCTGATCGGTCCTGTAAATCCGATTTCATAGAGTGCTTTCATAATTTCATACATATCAAATGTTCCGTCAGAAGAAAGGTGTGCAGCCTCCTCAAAATCTGTCGGAGAGTTGAATTTTAAGTTACGCACATGTGCAAAATGGATTCTTCCTTTCAGAGAGCGGATCATATCCGGAAGATCATTTTTTAAGTTTGTTCCATAAGATCCTGAGCAGAATGTCACACCATTGTGCGGGTTGTCTACCATACTCATCAATCTTAAGATATTTGTCTTATTGATGATAATTCTAGGAAGTCCAAATACGCTCCATGCAGGATCGTCCGGATGAATTGCCATGTTAATGTCGTATTTGTCACATACCGGCATAATTCTCTCCAGGAAATATTTGAGATTTTCAAATAATTTTTCATCATCAATATCTTTGTACATCTCAAACAGTTCTTTTACTTTCTCCATACGTTCCGGTTCCCATCCCGGCATCACTGTTCCGTTCATATCCCCGGCAATTGACTCAAACATGTTTTCCGGATTGATTGCATCTACTGCTTCCTGTGTATATGCAAGTACTGTAGATCCATCTGGTCTCATTCTTGCAAGCTCTGTTCTTGTCCAGTCAAATACCGGCATGAAGTTATAACATACAAGATGAATATCTTCCTGTCCGAGATTTTCCAGTGTCTCAATGTAATTATCGATGTATTTATCTCTGTCTGCCGCACCTGTCTTGATTGCATCGTGTACGTTGACACTTTCAATACCTGCTACATGAAGACCTGCTGCTTCTACTTCTGCCTTCATCTCGCGGATTCTCTCTCTGCTCCACACTTCTCCCGGTGTTGTGTCATATAATGTTGTGATAACTCCTGTCACACCCGGAATCTGGCGGATCTGCTGTAATGTTACTGTATCAAATTTTGAACCATACCATCTTAATGTCATTTCCATGATTTTCTTGTTTCCTTTCATTACCTCTTTTATTTGCGTTTCTTCTCTTCATCTTACAAAAAAACAACAAAAAGCACCATTGGCGTATTTGTTGTATACATTGCATTTCTTGTTGTTTTATAGTATTATAGCAAAATAAAACCAAAAAATCTCACCAAAAAGCAGAAAGGACGCCCTATGAAGAAAGAACTCCGCACACAGTTTCTTACACGCCAGCATATGGTATCAAAAGATTTTGAGATTTACTATTACAGTGACACAACTCTCTTAAAAGTAGAAAATCATGCTCACAATTACTATGAATTCTATTTTTTTCTGGAAGGTGATGTCAGTATCCAGATTGGTTCTGATATTTATCCAGTTCAATTTGGTGACATTATGCTGATTCCCCCGCACATTTACCACCACTCGATCATCCACAGTTCTAAAGTTCCTTACCGGAGATTTATCTTCTGGATCAGTCAGGAATATTGTAATTATCTTGCCCAGATTTCGCCGGATTATGTATATCTTATGCACCATGTGCAGGCAACACACACTTATCTGTACCACAATGACCGGGTATCCTTCAATGCAGTGCAGTCCAAAGCACTTCGCCTCATTGAGGAAATGCAGTCGGATAAATTCGGAAAAGAAGCCCAGATTCCGCTCTCCGTCAACGATTTGATCCTTCATCTGAACCGAATGATCTACGAACGTCTGCATCCTGCAAGACAACACGAAGGACTTGCCCTGTACCAGAACATCTCGCAGTATATTGAAGAGCATCTCAATGAAGACCTGTCGCTGGATCGCCTTGCGAGAGAATTTTATGTGAGTAAGTATCATATCGCCCATATCTTTAAAGACAGTATCGGAATCTCCGTGCACCAGTACATCACCAAAAAACGGTTAGACCAGTGCCGGGAGGCAATTCTTGGAAATATGAGCATTACTGAAATCTACCAGCTGTTCGGATTTCGGGATTACTCCAGTTTTTACCGGGCATTTAAAAAAGAATACGGAATCTCCCCGAAAGATTACCGGGATATGAATTCATTAATTCTGAATCATTAGATTTCCGCATTCTTCTTAATTTTTTCCTATTACTTTTTGTTCTTATTTTTTACTTTTGATTTGCCGGCTCGATCGCAATGGATTTTCCTTTAATCTTCACATTCTGCATTGCGTGAAGAACATCTCTTGCATACTCTCTCGGCACTTCTACAAATGTATATTTATCAAACATATCGATCGTTCCGATCAGTTTTCCAGGCATTCCACTTTCTCCTGCAAGCGCTCCGAGAATGTCTCCCGGTCTTGCTTTCTGCTTCTTCCCAATATTAATGAACAGTCGGACCATTCCCGGCTCTTCCGCTCCGGTATCTCCGAAGTCAAATTCATCTTCCGATTCATTTTCATCTTTCATTCCGGTGTACAATTTTAAAAATGCGGCCGCCATATCCATTGCTGTATAGTCAGAATCATTGACTTTCTCCTCGATTGCATTGATCATCATGGTCAGATCTTCTTTTTCGATCATCTTCTCAATCTCTTCCAATACATTGTCAATCTTTGTATTTGCGACATCGTTCAATGATGGTACTTTCTGCGCGCAAATCTTTGTCTTGCAGTAACGCTGGATTTCTTTCAATTTATATACTTCTTTCCCGGAGACAAAAGAAAAAGAACGTCCAACTCTTCCTGCTCGTCCGGTTCTTCCGATCCGGTGTACATAATACTCTTCATCCTGTGGCAGATCATAGTTAAATACTGCCTCCACTTCATCGACATCAATTCCTCTTGCAGCCACATCTGTCGCTACAAGGATATCTGTCTTTCCACTTCTAAATCCCTGCATTACACGGTCTCTCTGTGCCTGCTTCATATCTCCGTGAAGTCCTGCTGCAAAGTATCCGCGCCCTAAAAGTGCAGTTACAAGCAGATCTACCTGCTTCTTCGTATTACAGAAGATCACAGAAAGTTTCGGTGTATAAATGTCAAGCAGACGTGTCAGCACTTCTTCCTTATTCTTCGGTTTTACCTCATAGTAGAACTGTTCAATATTCGGCACAGTCAGTTCCTTTTTCGTCACTTTGATCACTTCCGCATTCTTCTGGAATTTCTTCGTAATCTCCATAATTGCCTTCGGCATCGTTGCGGAAAATAATACGGTCTGCCGCTCCTCTGGAACTCCTTCCAGAATCGTCTCGATATCCTCACGGAATCCCATATTCAGCATCTCATCCGCCTCATCTAAGATAACCGTATGCACCTGCTCCATTTTAATTGTCTTTCTTCTCATGTGGTCCATCACACGTCCCGGTGTTCCGATGATCAGCTGTGTTCCACTCTTCAAGGAACGAATCTGTTTTACAATTTCCTGCCCTCCATAAATTGGAAGTACTTTGATTCCATGCATATACTTTGCCAGATTCCGGATTTCCTCCGCCACCTGAATTGCAAGTTCTCTTGTCGGGCAGAGAACGATTCCCTGTAATTTCTTGTTCTTCGGATCAATTTTTTCCAGCATCGGAATTCCAAATGCGGCTGTCTTTCCTGTTCCTGTCTGTGCCTGTCCGATGATATCTTTTCCTGTCATCATAACCGGGATGGCTTTACTCTGAATCGGAGAAGCCTCCTCAAATCCCATATGTTTTACTGCTTTTTGAATCTCCGGGCAGATTCCAAGCTCTTCAAATCTTAATGTTTCCATTATTTGTTTCCTTTCCGTTCTTTCTGTATTTATCTATCCTGTCATTCATACTTTATTGAAAAGTAATTTATGACTAATATTTCCTACATGCTATTTCTGTCCATAAAAATGAGGCTGGTGCAAAATGAACTTTGCAGCAACCCCACTCATAAAGTACACGTCTTCCATCATAACAGATGCTCTGAATTTTGTCTATCTTTTTCTTTTCCTCTTGCATTTTTGTAATAGAAGTAGTAATATCAACATATACTTAATGTAGTATTTAAAACTACTTATCGTTTTATTCATCATTGATCAGGAGGCATTCTTATGAAACAAAGACATTTAAAAGATCCCGGAAGCGCGATTACTCATTTTATCGCAATGCTGATGGCTATCTTTTCCGCAACACCATTGTTGATAAAAGCAGCTCACAAAGGAGATCCCATCTATGTGATTTCCCTCGCAATCTTCATTGGAAGTATGATCTTATTATACACCGCAAGCACCTTATATCACTCCCTTGATATTTCCGAGAAAGTGAATAAGCGTCTGAAAAAATTTGACCATATGATGATCTCTGTGCTGATTGCAGGAAGCTACACACCCATCTGCCTGATCACCTTAAAAGGACCTGTCGGCTATACCATGCTTACAATCGTGTGGGGCATTGCAATTCTCGGAATCCTTGTGAAAGCGTTTTGGGTAAACTGTCCGAAATGGTTCTCCTCGGTTCTGTATATCGGAATGGGATGGACCTGCGTTTTGGCATTCACAAAACTTCTTGACACAATGTCCCCAGGTGGATTTGGATGGCTTTTAGCCGGCGGAATCGTCTATACCATCGGAGGAATTATTTACGCACTGAAACTTCCAATCTTCAACACCAAGCATAGGAACTTCGGAAGTCATGAGATCTTTCATCTATTTGTGATGGGCGGAAGTGTCTGCCACTTTATCGTGATGTATGTGTTCCTATTAAGATAATCCATAAAAAAGAAGACCGGAAACTTTCTTCCAAGCTTTCAGTCTTCTTTTCATCTTTTATTCTCCTTTGTTCAGCATATTCTCTACGACTTCTTTTCCCATCTGGTAAACCATCTTAGATCCATCTAGCTGCACATAATAATATGACCCGCTCTCATCCAACTTACCAATATTCAATGTAAGTGTCTGCTCTTTCTTATCATCGTCTTCATACACTGCCTCGATTTTGATCTTTTCATTTTCCTCTAATCCATACGATGCCAATTTTTCATCTTTCACCGCATATTCCACACAAGTTCCAAATGATGCTGCTCCGAATCCTCCGGCAATCGCTGCCAAATCTTCTTTCTGGCTCTCCTCTTTGGAATCGTATACGGTCTGATTGCCATTTTCTGTGATCGTCACTTGCTTCAAGTTTGCACTTCCAATACTTGGCAGTGTTTCTTTCTGAAGGAAGTCATTCCATTCATAAGAAATTGTGTCCAAACTCGTCCCAGAGACGGTGTACACTTTTTCTTTATCATTCAGAGTCATATAATAATTTTCCTCCACTGCATTTCCAAAGTAAAGTGTAGTCTCTGTCCCTTCACTATCTTTCAAATGGATTGTGTATTTCGGGTTTTCCAGACCGTAATCGGAAAGCTGATCTGTCTCTTTTAGTTCCCTCACTGCTGTAAGATTTCCAAAGGCTGTTGCCATCGCATCAATATAGCTTTGTGCAACTGGAAACTCCTTGTCTTTTGTGTAATACCACACATCTTCATTCTTTGCAAATGCAAAATCATTTCCCTCATACTGATAAGAAATCTCCTGGAGATCCGAAATATCTGTCACGGTAACGGTATTCGCCTCAGCGGTCTCTGCTTCCTTCTGTTCCTGTTTTCGATTGTAACTTCCAAGTCCCAGATAAACAATGACAAGCACTGCCAGGGCGCCAGTCAAAATCAATAGTGATCTATGTTTCTTCATATACGCCCTCCTGCTATGCCTTTCTTCGTTTCATCCATCTTGCAAGTCCAGAGATCAGAATGATCGCCGGCACTCCAAAGATCATCAGCAGGCTGAATCCTCCGGCATACTGTACGGTATTATAGGTCACTGCAAGACTCTTTGGCTCAACCGCTGTATTTTCTACATCATCAAAATTACTTGTCACTGCATTCATAAACAATTTGAGGTTTTCTACCGTTGTAAAAGCATCTGTCAGCTGGCTATCGATCATCATCGGCGCTGAGATCACCGTCAGTCTTCCCTCATCCTCTGTCGCCACTGCACCAAGAATATATTCTCCCTGCTCCTGTTTATCCTCCGTTACTGCAAATCCATTCTCAGAAGTTGTCATAAATGGAGTAACACTGATCGTATCTCTTGCCGGATCTGTCTCAACCATTCCACGTGCATTCAAAAGCAGCACCATATTGCTTGACATTCCTTCCCCAAGTTCTCCAGAAGCATTGATTTCCGGGAAGAATGAATATGGATTTCCCTGGTACGCACGGTCCGTATCTGCAATATACCCATCTGCCATCTGAAGTCCGTATTCTTCCATAAATGTATCAAGATTTGGTGTCTCCTGATCTTCTGCACCAGAGATCAACATCATTTTTCCACCGTTTTTCAAATACTCAGAAAGTGTATTTTTTTCATCTTCTGTAATATCCGTGGTCGGTGCATACATAAACAAAAGATCACAGTCTTCCGGAATCTCACTATTCATCAGCAGATTTAGCTCTTCCATCGATAAATTTGCCTTCTCAAACAGCTCTGACAGGCTGGTAGATACTGTACTTTCTCCATGTCCACTCGTCCGGTAAATTTTCTTTGTCTCTTCACTTGTCACATAATTAACTGCGCTTGTGAGCTGTCCCTCCGCATCAAATTGTGACTCCTGCATCTGTCCAGTCATATAGTAAGAAGACTGATCATAGACGATAATGTCTGTAAATGAAATCGTTGTTGTCTTTTCTGTATCTGGACAGGATACCACGATTGTATTTGAAGATGTATCATACTCAGTCAGTGCCGCAGGATGAAGCACCGGATCGATCCACTCAACAGAAATTTTCCCCGACAATGCGGCATATTTGCTTAAAAATGTTTTGATTCTTTCATCTGTCGAAGATTTCTCCGCCAATACTTTTATTTCTACTTTTTTATCCAGTTTTTTCAGCATCTTTTTCGATGTATCTGTGATTTCATAGATTTGATTATCGCTGATGTCAATATTTCTCACAGACTCCGGGAGCCTTCCTGCGATGAGATTGATCACGATTACCACGGCAACTGCAACCGCTGTCAGCCCCAAACTGTACGCACCTCGTTTCGTATGAATCGTTCCAAATAGTTTTTTCAATTTTTCCACAATACTGCCCTCCTAACTCCAACGCCTTTTCTGAATTGTCTGCACGGTCAGAAAGACACATAGGAAAATCAAAGAAAAATAGAGTATCATTCCGCTGATGTCAACAATATGGGTAAATGCAATGTTTGTAAATGGCTCTGTCAGAATAAATTTTCCAAACAGATCTGGAAGCAGGTTATCAAACAGACTGGATTTTGCAAAATATGTTCCAATTGCTGCGGCAGCACCTAACACTTCCACGCCTGCTGCAATCACCCAGTTTTTCGTCATCTGATAAATACCGATGACCAGAACTGTCAGAATCACGAGAATCCCGATCAGACCTCCCATCGCCGACGTCGGCAGGAAGTCAACAAGTCCTTCCCACAAATACAGAATGAGAAGTACCCCAAATGTGCTGATTGCAGCAATGATCTGGCTCTCTGTCAGCGCAGATAAAAACATTCCAATTGCAATATAAACACATCCAAGAAGGAAAAATGCCAGAATTGCCATGTAATCAATGCCGATATGTGCTTCTCCCTGGCTTTCGATGATCAGTGGAAATACCGCATAGATTGCACATGGAACCGCAAAAACTGTAACCATTGCAAAATATTTTCCAAGCACGATCTGACTAAGACTTACCGGAGCTGTCAAAAGAAGTTGATCTGTTCTGCTTTTTTTCTCCTCCGCAAAGCATTTCATCGTAAGTACTGGGACTGCCACCAGCATAATAAAAAGTATAGAGTTTAGCGCATAAGAAAAATATGGATATCCCATATTCAGATTATACACCATGAAATAAATTCCGGTGATCGCTACAAGAAACGCTATAAATACATACCCGATCATAGAATCGAAATAGGATTTTAATTCTCTCTTATAAATCGCTTTCATCTTCTTCTCCTCCTTCCTCATTCGTAGAAACGCTCGGCTCTTCCGGAATCTCTATATCAGATTCCGTGTCGGGCTCGCTGTCAAACTTCCCGGTATGAAAGCCCAATTTCTTCTGCTCGGAGTCTCCTGTTTTCTCCTGCGTCAGTTTTAAGAAGACATCTTCCAATGTGATTCTTGACAGATTCAACTTCAGTAGTGCACAATGTTCCTCTGCAAATGTGTGAAAGAGTTTCTCCCTAATATCCGTCTGATCTACGGTCTTGATAAAAATATCCGTCGTTCCATCCTGTTGTTCCTTATAGTCTACCGTTTCAATCTCCTCTATTTTGCTAAGAATCTCTCTTACTCTTGTCTCTTCTGCTTTGGCTGTCAGTTCAATCGTTTCAGAACCATTTAAAAGCCGCTCCAGATTCTCAGGAGTATCACTTGCTACCAGCTTTCCATGCGCAATGATCATGACATAATCACAGACCGCCTGTACTTCCGCCAGAATGTGGGAACTCAAAATGATTGTATGATTTTTGGAAAGTTCCTTGATCAGCTCCCGTATCTCGATGATCTGTTTTGGATCCAGTCCGACCGTAGGTTCGTCTAAGATGATCACTTCCGGGAAGCCAAGAACTGCCTGTGCAAGCCCGACTCTCTGCTTGTATCCTTTTGACAGATTTTTAATCAGACGTCCTTCTACCTCCTCCAGCTTAACAAGCTTCAAGACGTGATCCACTTCTGATTTTCTATCTTTTTTCTTTACCTTTTTCAATTCTGCAGCAAAATCAAGATATTCTTTTACAGTCATATCCAGATACAGCGGCGGAATCTCAGGGAGATACCCGATGCTTTTCTTTGCTGCTTCCGGCTCCTCAAGAATATTATGCCCGTTGATGAGCACTTCTCCTTCCGTGGCGCCTAGATATCCCGTCATAATATTCATGGTTGTAGATTTTCCTGCACCATTTGGTCCGAGAAATCCATAGATCTGACCACTCTCCACTGTAAAGTTGAGATGGTCTACCGCCAGATGACTGCCATAGCGTTTTACCAGATTTTTAACTTCTATCAACTTTTTACCCTCCCGACAAAATGTGTTTCTCTGGATCATGCTTTCGACTTTCCTGAATGATTTCCGCATCCATTACGGAATACTTTTTACACTGCTGCCAAAAACACGCTCTGATTTTTTTATTCTATAAAAGAAACTCGTTGATTCTGTGACAGTTATGTGTTCATTCTGTGAAAAGCTCCGACATCTTTCAGCATCTTTTGTCTTTTTCCATTGGAAAATAAGAAAGAACCAACCCTCTCATCGGATCAGTTCTTCTTTTTCCTTCCGGCTCAGCCGCTTTATCGCATATTCCCTTTTCATCGCCTCTTCTTTTGTTTCAAATGCCTCATAATAGATAAGTGTGACCGGTCGTCTCGCCTTTGTATACTTCGCACCCCTGCCCTGATTATGTGCCTCCATGCGTCGGGTAAGATCGTTTGTCCAGCCGGTATAAAAGGTTCCGTCACTGCATTTTACAATGTATGTATAATTCATAGCTTTTTTCTCCCCTTCGTAATTTCATTTCCTTTATCAATATTATCACATAAAAGATCCCAAAGCAGTTTTGCAAAACTTTCTCTTCAGGATCTTTTCTTTTTCTGTTTTCTATTCGTATGCGATATGGTCCATTGGGTTGACTGGCTGTCCATCTTTTAACAGTTGGAAATATAAGTTTGGACCTTCTACGCTGTAATACTTTGTCGGTTCGCTCACATAGCCGATCACACTGTTTTCTGTCACATACTCTCCTGGCTGTACCGGTACTTCTTTGAGTTGTCCGTAAATGGCTGCATAACCATTCCCCATATCAATACTTACGGTTGTTCCGGTCTGTGCATTTGTATCGACCGCTGAGACTGTTCCTGCGGCTGCCGCTTTTACTTCTGCACCGACTTGACCACTGATCACTACGGCTGGATTATACTTATACTGATCAAGTGTGGCAAAATAAATGCTCTGATCCATGCTGTAATTCATAATCACATTTCCGTCTACCGGCCACAGAAGGGTGTCTTCCTCACTGAAATAAGCTGCTGTTCCCGCAGCTGCCGTCTGCTCTGCCCCTGCATCCGTCTGTGCCGGAGTTTCCTTCGCATGTTCCGTAGCTTCTCCTTCTTCCTGTTGTTCTTCTCCGTCGGAATTTTGCGCTGCTTCTTCCTGCTCTGGAAGTACGATTCTATCTGTGTTGGCGGCTTCCGACTGCTCTTTTTCTTCTGCCTCTCGCTCTTTTTCTTTCTGTTCTTCTTCGGCCTTGGCAAGCTGCTCTTTCATCTCACGTTTGTAGCTGCTGAATGTATAAGCCCCTACCAGTGCGACAACTGCGATAAAACATATTGCGATTGCTGCTGCCATGCCTTTTCCCTTCATTTGGAATGGCTCTTCATTTTTCTTCATCTTCATCACCTCTGACTTTATTTTTGCCAGAAAGCGATGTGCTTATTCCAATTTTAAAAATATTTCCCCGCCATCTTTTAACTGCGCACCTTCATAAAAATATTGAAGGATTTCTTCGTATCCTTTTCCTTCTTTTGCCATCTGATTTGCTGTATACTGACTCATACCGACTCCGTGCCCGATTCCACCGGAAGTAATTTGCAGTTTTCCTTTCTGCTCCTGAAAAGAAAAATGACTGGAAGGTAATTCCAATGCTTCCCGAAATTCTTCTCCGGTGCAGGTTGCCTGACCAATCCGCACAGTTGTCACATATCCCGCCGCATCCGTTCCCTGTATTTCAAAATCATCAAATGTTGCTTTTTTGTCTTCTTTTGTCTCTTCGGGATTTTCTACTGCGGTTAAAAACTTGCGGCATTTTTCTTTTACTTTATGATATGGCAGCACACACTCCTGAAGCTGTTCTTTCGCCTCCAGATCCTTTGGACAATCTCTTGCCGGAAGATATGGATACGACTCGCTTCCAAATGCTTCCTGCCCGCTTCTCGTCTTTCCTGCACTCAGTTTGTGATATGGCAGCATTACATATTGATCCTGATACTGCAAAATCATTTGATCCGTTTCCTGCACTGCCCTTTTCAAATTCTCCTTGCAGGTTTCTGTCTCTTCCCCCCACTCCTGCTCCAGCTCTTCCATACTATAAAAATCATCGGTGAAAATGGTCTTTCTGTCATGGTCTAATTTCTCATAAAAACCAGATCGAAGAATCACCGCCTGCGCCTTCAGCGCTTCCAGTTCCGAATCGGCTGCCATCTCTTTTGCAAGAACTCCTGCGAGATATTTCTCCCACACAATTTCCTCGACTCTCGTCCCTACCTGCACCTTTACATAGTCTTCCTTTACGCGGCTGCTTGTTTTGATGTGGGCGCCATTCATAAAAAGTGTCACCACATATGGCAACAAAAATATAATGACCAACAGTGAAAATAATTCTCTGGCTTTTCTTCGCATCTCTTCGTCCCTCCTCTACAATGTATGGAGAGATTATGGAAACTATACCGTCATCTTTTATGAAATATGGAAAAAAGGAAGCTGCCGCTTCACGATTTATTAATCGCCAAAGCGGCAGCACCAAAAAATTACTCTATTCTGATTTCCAATCCATTTTTACAGCCTTGGATCCGGCTTCACTGTCACTTTTTTCAATTTCCATATATCTGCAACGTACTCTTCGATCGTTCTGTCAGACGTAAACTTTCCGCAGGACGCTGTGTTTAACAATGCCATCTTTGCCCACCTGTCCTGATCGCGGTATGCCGCTTCCACACGCTTCTGGGCTTCTGCATAAGAACGGAAGTCTTTGAGGATAAAATAGGTATCTGCTCTGTCACTGCTCTTTGTATTTAACAATGAGTTGTACAGATCACGGTACAGTTCATGATCTCCATTTGCATAAGTTCCGTCCACAAGCTGGTCAACAACTCTTTTTAACTCCCAGTCACTGTTGTAAATATCCATTGGCTGATAACCGCCATTGTTCTCGTAATTAATGACTTCGTCTGAACTGAGACCAAAGATAAATGCATTTTCCATTCCAACTTCATCCACGATCTCTACATTGGCACCGTCCATGGTTCCAAGTGTCGGGGCACCATTTAACATAAATTTCATATTTCCGGTTCCCGATGCTTCTTTCGAAGCGGTAGAAATCTGCTCGCTGACATCCGCAGCTGCAAAGATCAGTTCCGCATTTGAGACACGGTAATCTTCGATAAAGACAACTTTAATCTTTCCATTGATACTTCTGTCATTATTGATCACATCCGCCACAGAGTTGATCAGTTTGATCGTCTGTTTTGCACGCTTATATCCGGCTGCCGCCTTTGCCCCAAAAATAAAAGTTCTTGGATAGAAGGTAATCTCCGGATGCTCTTTCATCTGATTGTACAGATACATTACATGAAGAATATTTAACAGCTGACGTTTATACTCATGAAGTCTCTTAACCTGTACATCAAAGATTGATTCTGGGTCCACTTCAATCCCGTTATGCTCTTTGATATATTTTGCAAGACGGATTTTATTTTGATATTTGATCTCCATAAATTCTTTTCTTGCTTTCGGATCATCTGCCAGCGGTTTTAATTTTGCCATCTCGGAGAGATCTGTGATCCACTTATCTCCGATATGTTCTGTCACCCAGTCTGCAAGCAGTGGGTTTCCATGCAGTAAGAATCGTCTCTGTGTGATTCCGTTTGTTTTATTATTAAATTTCTCAGGCATCATCTCATAGAAATCTTTCAGCTCTTCGTGTTTTAAGATCTCTGTATGAAGCTTTGCAACACCATTGACAGAAAATCCTGCAACAATTGCAAGGTGTGCCATTTTTACCTGTCCATCATAGAGAATTGCCATTTTTCTGACTTTCTCTTCATTTCCCGGATACATCTGGCGCACTTTTTCTACGAAACGGCGGTTGATCTCTTCTACAATCTGATATACTCGCGGAAGCAATCTGGAGAACAGATCGATCGGCCATTTCTCAAGCGCCTCAGACATGATCGTATGGTTTGTGTATGCACAACATTTTGTTGTAACATTCCATGCATCATCCCAGCTTAATCCTTCCTCATCCATCAGAAGACGCATCAACTCTGCAACCGCTACAGTCGGGTGAGTGTCGTTCATCTGGAAGATCACTTTCTCATGCAGACGGCGAATATCATCATTGGAGCGTTTGTATTTATCAATGGCTTCCTGAAGACTTGCAGAGATGAAGAAATACTGCTGTTTCAAACGTAATTCTTTTCCCGCATAATGATTATCGTTTGGATAAAGCACCTCTACAATTGTTTTTGCAAGATTTTCCTGCTCCACAGCTTTGTGGTATTCCCCACGATCAAAAGAGTCTAAACGGAAAGAGGTGATTGCTTTCGCATCCCAGATCCGCAGTGTATTTACTACATTATTTCCATAACCGACGATTGGCATGTCGTATGGAATTGCAAGCACGGACTCAAAATTCTCCTGGATAAATTCATCTCTTCCAGTCTCGTAATTGTGCTGCATACGGATCGTACCGCCGAAGCGGACTTCCTTTGCATATTCGTCCCTGCGAATTTCAAATGGGTTCCCGTTTTGCAACCAATTATCCGGTGTCTCTACCTGATACCCATTTTTAATTTTTTGTTTGAACATTCCGTAATGATAACGGATCCCACATCCATATGCAGGATAGCCAAGAGAAGTAAGAGAGTCCAGAAAGCAGGCTGCAAGACGTCCCAATCCACCATTTCCAAGGGCCGCATCCGGCTCCTGATCTTCCACTGCATTCAAATCGATTCCCATTTCTTCCAGAGCCTCTTTCACATCCTGATAAGCAGTTAAATTGATCAGGTTATTTCCGAGTGCCCTTCCCATCAAAAATTCCATCGACAGATAATACACTGTCTTTGGTGATTCTTTTTCGTATACTTCCTGAGTCGCAAGCCAGTTGTCAATAATATATTCTTTTACAGCATAAGACACCGCCTGAAATGTCTGCTGCGGTGTTGCCTCATCTATCGTTCTTCTATACAAAGTCTTCACATTGTTCTTGACTTCTTTTTTAAACGCTTCTTTATCAAACTTAAAATCCGACACTTTCTCTCTCCTCTCTCTTTTATCCCCGCACCTCTTTCTGACGTGCGGGGATCATGCTCGTGTACCGTCTCTTTAATCTGTGTAACTCTCTCTTAAATTAACGCTGTACACCCATATTTACTTTTTCACCATTGATGTTCCACTCTTTGACATATCCTGCCGGAGTCTCCTGCTTCATCTCTGTCGCAAGCACTTCGCCCATGATCTCTGTCTGATATTTTGCGAACACTTCATTGGCCTTCTCTGTTCCTTCGTAATATACTGTGATCTTGTCTGTCACTTCGAAGTCTGCTTCTTTTCTCATTGTCTGGATCTTACTGATGATCTCTCTGACAAATCCTTCTTCCAAAAGCTCTTCTGTCAGGTTTGTATCCAACACAACTGTCACACCGTTGTCGCTCTCAGAAACATATCCTTCCATCTGTGCCATATCGATCAGCAAGTCCTCTTTAAATAATGTCACTTCCTGTCCATTCACATCCAGTTTCAGGGATCCTGTCTCATTCAGCTCATCCATTGCCTTGTTTCCATCCAGATTTTCAAGGGCAGCTTTGATTCCACCTAACATTTTACCATATTTTGGTCCAACAGTCTTCAACTGCGGTTTAAATGTATATGAAGTAAATGCGCGAACATCATCTGTAAATTCCATTTCTTTTACATTTAACTCTTCTTCCACAATCTCCTGGTAAAATTCTGGTAAAGTTACAGAAGACTTCACGAACATTTTTCCGATTGGCTGACGGTTCTTAATGTTTGCAGTATTTCTGCATGCACGTCCCATCACAACTAATTTCAGAACTTCATCCATGTTCTCTTCTAACTCACGGTCGATCAACGCTTCATCTGCAACCGGGAAGTCACATAAGTGGATACTTTCCGGAGCTTCTTTGTCGATGCTTCTGACAAGATTCTGATAGATATCTTCTGTCATAAACGGAATCATTGGCGCAGCTACTTTTGCCACAGTCACAAGTGCTGTGTAAAGTGTCATATACGCATTGATCTTATCCTGCGGCATTCCTTTTGCCCAGAAACGCTCACGGCTTCTTCTGACATACCAGTTACTCATATCATCCACAAATTCCTGCAGTGCTCTTGCACTTTCCGGAATCCGATAATTTTCCAGATTTGTATCTACAGTCTTGATCAATGTATTCAATTTGGACAACAGCCATTTATCCATAACCGGAAGTTTCTCGTATTCCAGCTGATATTTTGTCGCGTCAAACTGATCGATCTCCGCATATAATACGAAGAATGCGTAAGTGTTCCAAAGTGTTCCCATGAATTTACGCTGTCCTTCTGTCACGATCTTACCATGGAAACGGTTTGGAAGCCACGGTGCACTGTTGATATAGAAATACCAGCGGATCGCATCTGCTCCGTACTGCTCTAATGCTTCAAACGGATCGACTGCATTTCCTTTGGATTTACTCATCTTCTGTCCTTTTTCATCCTGCACATGTCCAAGCACGATAACATTCTTATATGGCGCTTTGTTAAATACAAGTGTCGAGATTGCAAGCAGAGAATAGAACCATCCTCTTGTCTGGTCTACCGCCTCGGAAATAAAGTCTGCCGGGAACTGCTGCTCAAATAAATCTTTATTTTCAAATGGATAATGGTGCTGTGCAAACGGCATTGCCCCACTGTCAAACCAGCAGTCGATAACTTCCGGCACACGGTGCATCTCTTTTCCACAGTGCGGACACTTGATCGTTACTGCATCGATAAATGGGCGGTGCAGTTCGATATCATCCGGACAGTTGTCTGACATTGATTTCAGTTCTTCAATGCTTCCGATGGAATGCATATGCCCACATTCACATTCCCAAACATTAAGAGGAGTTCCCCAGTATCTGTTACGGCTGATTCCCCAGTCCTGTACATTCTCAAGCCAGTCTCCGAAACGTCCTTTTCCGATGCTTTCCGGAATCCAGTTGATCGTATTGTTGTTTCTGATCAGATCTTCTTTGACTTCTGTCATCTTGATGAACCATGACTCACGCGCATAATAGATCAATGGAGTATCACATCTCCAGCAGTGTGGATAGCTGTGTTCAAAATTCGGAGCAGCAAAGAGAAGTCCTCTCTTCTCCAGATCTTCTAATACCATCGGATCTGCTTTCTTACAGAATGTTCCTGCCCATGGAGTTTCCTCTGTCATCTCACCCTTTTCATCTACTAACTGAAGGAATGGAAGGTCATATCTGCGTCCAACCTGCGCATCATCCTCACCAAATGCAGGTGCAATATGAACGACACCAGTACCATCTGTAAGTGTAACGTAATCAGCACATGTCACATAGTATGCCCGCTTATTTAACTCTACAAACGGGAATAACGGCTCATACTCTTTATTTTCCAAATCTTTTCCGACATAAGTCTCTACGACTTCCACATCACCTTCCAGCACGGTATCCACAAGTGCCTGTGCCATATAGTATGTGTAACCGTCATTTTTTACTTTTACATAAGTTTCATTCGGGTTGACACAAAGTGCAACGTTAGAAGGAAGTGTCCATGGCGTTGTTGTCCATGCAAGGAAGTAAGCATCTTCTCCCTTTACTTTAAATCTTACGATTGCGGAACGCTCTTTGACATCCTTGTATCCCTGTGCGACTTCGTGGCTGGAAAGCGGAGTTCCACAACGAGGGCAGTAAGGTACAATCTTATATCCTTTGTATAACAGTCCTTTCTCCCAGATCTGTTTTAATGCCCACCACTCAGACTCAATAAAGTTATTGTCGTAAGTAACATATGGGTTATCCATGTCTGCCCAGAAACCAACTGTCGCAGAGAAATCTTCCCACATTCCTTTATATTTCCATACACTGTCTTTACAATGTTTGATAAATGGCTCTAATCCATATTCCTCAATCTGCTCTTTTCCATCCAGTCCAAGCAATTTTTCCACTTCCAGTTCCACCGGAAGTCCGTGTGTATCCCACCCGGCTTTTCTTGGTACCATATATCCTTTCATGGTACGGTATCTTGGAATCATATCCTTGATGACACGAGTCAGCACATGTCCGATGTGCGGTTTTCCATTGGCAGTCGGAGGTCCATCGTAAAATGTATATGTCTCCCCTTCTTTTCTATTTTCCATACTTTTCCGGAAGATATCATTCTCTTCCCAGAATTTTTCTGTTTTCTTCTCACGGTCAACAAATTTTAAGTCCGTAGATACTTTCTGATACATACTGATTCTCCTTTACTTTCTATATTTCATAAATGCGGTCCTGCCGGCCCGGTTGCAAAGTAATCTTAAAAATGGAACATAAGATTTTCCTATGTAATAAAAAAACTCCCGCCCTGTAAAAGGACGGAAGCATAATCTTTCGTTTTACCACCTGTTACAACATACCAGCATATGCGCTCCCAATAACGGCGGAATCCCGTCAGTGCTTACTTATTTTTCCAAAAAATGTTCAGCCCCTGCAACTCAGAAGTGATATTCAAATATACTTTACTCCTACCAGGCTTCCACCATCCCCGGCTCGCTTTGATTTTCCGGTATATTCTACTGTCTTCATCAACGTCTTTACCTATACAAATTCCATTATAGAAACATTTCACGCCGCCGTCAAGAGTTGTTTGTGATGTTTTTCTCAACTTTTCTTTACCATTTTTTCATACTCTATTTATGGATTGTGTGACGTTTTCATGGTAGAATCAGAATAACTTAAAAACTTGCGGAAGTTAACTCCCCACAATCACATTCTTTGCTGCAGCAATCAGAATCCCAAAAGAATATTTGAAAGGTGGCTCACAATGCAAGCAGAAAATATACTCGCTAAAAATATTTCGGCAGCAGGCAGGAAGTCCTCTTACGATGCTGCCTGTAAGCGCCTTCTTGCCAATAAGATTATTCTGGCATGGATTATGAAAAGTTGTCTGGTTGAATATAAAGACTGTGATGTAAAGGAAATTGCAGAATGTTACATCGAAGGAGAACCTCAGATTTCCAGCATAACTGTCAATCCAGATGAATCTTCCAACACAGAACAGATTACCGGAATGGCAACACAAGACGCTACGATTACAGAAGGAACAATTACTTATGATATCCGTTTCTTTGCCACAATCCTGTCTTCCACACATCAGATTCGTCTTTTTATCAACCTGGAAGCTCAAAATGATTTCTATCCGGGATATCCTATTATCAAAAGAGGATTATATTATTGCAGCCGGATGATTTCCTCCCAATACGGTACAGAATTCTCATCTTCCCAATATGATCAGAGCAAAAAAGTTTACTCCATCTGGATCTGTATGAATCCTCCGGAAAACCGGAGAAATACAATCACCCGCTACTCCATCCATGAGGAAAATATAGTCGGCAATGTACACGAGATTCCCCAAAACTATGATCTTCTCTCTGCAATCATAATCTGCTTGAGTGATTCTGAGCAGGAGGCTGACAGCGGCGTGTTAAAATTATTAGAAGTACTGCTCTCCCCTACCCGGGAGGCAGCAGAAAAAAAGCAAATTTTGCAAGATGATTTTCATATTAAAATGACCAGGAAATTAGAAAAGGAGGTTTCCACTATGTGTAATTTGAGCAAAGGAATTGAAGAAATTGGACTGAGAGAAGGTAAGAAAGAAGGAATTCTGTTTTCTATTCAATCTCTCATGGAAACTATGAATTTTACAATGGAAGAAGCAATGAATGCCCTGAAAATTCCAAAAACAGAGCAGGAACAATATACAAAGAAATTGAAACAGAAATAGATCTCTATAAAAAATTCCTTATAGAACTATAACAAAAAAGGTGATGCCAAATGAAATACCGGTTATCATTCGATTGATTCTAATTTTCTCTTAAATCCGGTTTCATTTTCCATCACCTTTTTGTGAAACTGTCAAAAATATCTTTTAAATTTTTTCTATCAAAAATATCCGTTAAAATTTACAATTCTTCCCTCGTCACATTTTTCAGCCATTTGTAACTCTTATAACGATACCACGTGATCGGAATCTTAATAATCTCATCACTCATCAGGATCATATAGACCACCGGCACATTACAGTGAAATACAAATGCAGCAAGTGCTCCAAACAAGATCGAACAGCCCCACATGGTGGACATATCCAGTATCAATCCAAACTGTGTGTCACCACCGGAACGGAACGTCCCAACAACCAATGTCGTATTATATGCCTGTCCTACTACAAAATAAGACATAACAAAAAACATAAACCGCATGTACCATCTGGCAGTCTCTGACAATGTCATCGCCTCCGCCATAAACGGAGCAATCGCAAGGATTAAGATTCCACCGAGCACTCCCATCAGTACACTGAGCCATACGAACCTGCGCGCATAGGCTTTTGCATGTTCGTATTTTTTCTCCCCGATTGTCTTTCCAAGATAAATTGCCGTCGCACTTGCCAGACCGAATGCAACCACTGTTGCAAGCTGTCTTGCCACTTGCGCCACAGAGTTTGCCGCAACCGCTGCACTTCCCATATGCCCAAGCACCGCTGTGTTTGCCGCAGTTCCAAGCCCCCATAGTACTTCATTCAAAATAACCGGAAATGCATATTTCAAGAAATCCCTGTTAAGCACTTTCTCTGTATGAAGAAAGTATTTCGTATGAAACTTAATATCCTTATTCCAAAAGTGAGAGTATAGACAGACTAAGGCCATCTCCAACAATCTCGCAGTCAGTGTACCGATTGCGGCACCTTTGACTCCCAATGCCGGCATTCCAAACAATCCAAAGATCAACACCGCATTGATGCCCACATTACAGATCAGAGAGCATAAGTATACAACTGTCGCCACAACAACCCGCTCTACACTTCTCATAATATAAAGATAGGTCTGCGTAATCCCCATAAAAATATAAGACCAGCTGACAATCCGAAGATAGACCACTCCTTGTTCTATCACCTCTGGATCTGAAGTAAAGATCTTCATCAATGTATGGGGAATACACTGGGCTGCCACAAAAAATACAGCTGTCACAATTACGGCTGAACGCATTCCAAGTCCTAATATCTTCTCAATTGTGCAGATATCCTTCTTCCCCCAATACTGAGCAGTCAAAACGGTCGCCCCGGAAGTCAGCCCAAATAAAAACAGTGTCATAATATACTGTACCTGCCCTGCCAGAGAAGCACCAGAAAGCGCATGCTCCCCAACCTTCCCAAGCATCACAACATCGGCTGCCGTCACACCTACATTGATCAGATTCTGAAGCGCCATCGGAATGACAAGCGCTAACACACTGAGATAAAAATGCTTCCAGTTTATATTCAAATGTTGCTCTGATTCTTTTACTTTTCCAAACATTCTTTTCCTCCTTCGTTCCTCTTTTCTTTTTTCCTCAAAATCCTAACTGATTATAGTACGAAGCTTTCTCCTGTGCAAGTCAAAATTTTTTTCATCTCCTATTTCCCCCTTTTCATCTCTATGGTATGATACATGGGAAACAAACAACATCTTACTTTATGAGGGGTAACATTATGAACAATCAGAAAAAAGCCGCAGCTGCGGCAACAAACGCAATTACGGAAGGAATTATCTGGAGACAGCTTTTGATTTTCTTTTTTCCTATTGTTCTCGGTACATTCTTCCAGCAGCTTTACAATACTGCAGACGCGATGATCGTCGGACGGTTCGTTGGAAAGGAGGCACTCGCCGCTGTAGGAGGTTCTTCTAATCAGATCATCAACCTGATCATCGGATTCTTTGTCGGTGTTTCATCAGGAGCAACTGTGATCATCGCCCAGCACTATGGTTCGAGAAAAGAAACCGAACTGTCCCATGCACTGCACACTGCGATTGCTTTCTCGACCGTATCCAGTATTTTTCTCATGGGCGCTGGCTATTTCCTGGCACCCGCGCTTCTTAGCATGATGAATACTCCGGAAAGCATGATGGCAGATTCCGTAACTTATCTCCGGATTTTCTTCCTCGGAATTTTGTTTACATTCATCTACAATATCGGCTCCAGTATCCTCCGCTCTGTCGGAGATTCCAAGCGACCACTGTACTACCTGATCGTCTGCTGCTTTTTTAACATCGGACTGGATCTTCTATTTGTACTCGTGTTCCATATGGGAATTGCCGGTGCTGCCATTGCAACAGTACTGTCTCAGGCAGTCAGTGCCATCCTTGTACTGCTCGCCCTGATACGGACATCCGATATTTACAAACTACATCTGAGAAAAGTCCGATTCTTCGAAGGCTCTCTATCCTCGATCCTTCGTATCGGAATTCCTGCAGGACTTCAAGCAGCCATGTACAGCTTATCAAATATTATTATCCAGACTGCTCTAAATGCACTTGGAACTGATACCGTAGCAGCATGGACTTCTTTCGGAAAAATGGATGCCTTCTGCTGGATGGTCATTTCCGCCTTTGGTATTTCTGCCACAACTTTTGTCGGACAAAATTATGGCGCCGGGAAATATGACCGCGTAAGAAAAAGTGTGCGTGTCTGCCTTGGAATGACACTTGCTTCATCCATCACAATGAGTATATTTCTAATGACTGCAGGAAAATATCTGTTCCATCTGTTTACGAGTGATCCGGAAGTCATCCGCATCGGAATCCAGATCCTGAACTACATGGCACCGGCTTATGCTCTGTTTGTCTTTATCGAAATCTACTCCGGAGCATTGCGTGGAATCGGCGATGTCATCATCCCGACAATCATGACATGCTGCGGTGTTTGCGTATTCCGTACACTTTGGGTATTCCTGCTTGTCCCAAAATCACCTACGATCGAAACAATCACATTGAGTTATCCAATCTCCTGGGGAATTACAGCCGTACTGTTTATCATTTACTATTATAAAAAGCAGAAAAAACTTGGTATGGAAAACTTCGATCAGTAAATCTTTATACGAAAAATATCAAAGGGAAATTGTGGCTTATTCTGCACAATTTCCCTTTACATTTTGTCCCACAGCTCTTTCCTATCTCCGCGGAAGTCTATGATCCTCACTTCTTTTATTCGTATGATCTTTCTGCTTTTGATACTGCTGTCTTCTTCTTGCCTGAACCTGCTGCTGTCTTACCTGCTTTTCTTTTATCTGGCGGCGGCGTTTCTGCTCCATCAGCCTTCGCTGCCTTCTCCGCTGTCGTTTTCTATAGACAAGCGCACAAAAAATCAAGCCCATTGCAATAATAACTGACACAACTATGCCAATAATCATCTTAACTTTCGGTGAAACAGTAAAAAGAGGCTTTTGTTCCTTCTGATCTGTCTCGTTTTTTTCTGTCTTCGTTCCTGCTGTGTTTGTCTGAAAATATGAATCTTTCAAAACAACTTCTGAGACTCCGACCGTCTGGCCATCGTAAGTGTAAGTCAACGTACCTTTCTTTGATTTCCCGCTTTTATCTTCCGGGACAATCTCCGCTTTTACATCTTGAAATTCCACATTCTTCGGTACAACAATGTAAGCATCTTCCTCTGTCTCTTTCACACCTTTTGGAAGATCCTTTCCCTCTAAAGGAATCTTTTTAAAATTATTGAAAACATATTCTGCCATATTTTTCGTGTCCGGATATACATGAACCCCATGTGTTTTCAAATTCACAGAGACAAGCTGAAGTTCTCCATTGTCTAAATAAGAAACAAGAGTAGACAGTGCCTGGTCTGTATATCCTGTCTTTCCCCCAACACATGGCTCATAAAAGGTATCTGTTCCATCATAAAGCATCTGGTGGTACTGCTGAAATACTCGTTCCTCATTAACAAGGTTTGTAGGTGGAATCCGATGTTCGTATGTGTTCGTGATCTTCCGGAATTCCTCATGCTGAAATGCTGCCGATGCAATGAGCGCCATATCTCTGGCAGAAACATAATGCTCTTCGTCGTGAAGTCCATGTGGGTTTGTAAAATGTGTATTCGTACATCCCAGCTCCTCTGCCTTCTCGTTCATCATACGGATAAAATTATCATACCCATTTCCCACTGTGTCTGCAATCGCATAGGAAACTTCATTCGCAGATGCCAACAGCATCCCATACAAAGCATCCTCCATTGTGATCTCTTCTCCCGGCTGCATACCAATACTTGCATCTCCATATTCAAGAAATGCCACCGACTCTTCGGTAAAATGAACCTTATCTGTCAGCTCACTGTTTTCCAATGCTACGAGCGCCGTCATGATTTTCGTAATACTCGCCGGAAATTCCTTCTCATCAATATTCTTTGCATAGAGGATTGCTCCACTGTTCATATCCATGATGATTCCCGCCTCCGCAAAGATTCCCGGTCCCTCTGGCCAGTTCTTCAACGCATTTGATTCCACAGGCATCTCATACACTGCCTTCTCTTCGTCTGTAACTGCTGCCGCTGCTCCTTCTACCTCTGCTGCACATACCTCATGCACTGCCGTATTTGAAAAAACAAGTCCCGCTGCCAGCAGGAACGTGGCTAATCTATATCTCAATTTCATCTGTATTTCCTCCAAAACATCATAAGCGGTATTATAACATATTCTTGTTCTTCTTCCAACAAAAAATACATTTCCCTTACAAATATGTTTTCTGCTTTTATCGGAAACAAAATAGAATTCCTCTGTCTCTCTTTGGAGCATTGCCCGAAACGGCATCGACTTGTTATTGATCCCTGGAAATTTCACAAGAACAGTGAAATCTCCAGAGATTTGATCTAATCATTGATCTGAAATAGATTTTTATTATATCTTCTGTATAAATTCTTCCATTGTTTTTGACTGAAAGGAAACCTGCATCCGGGCTTTTAGCACTGCTATGTCCTGCTACTTTTCCATATCTAAAGCAGTGGGTTTTACAACACATTAGATAAAATTATCCCAATTCCTTTTCGCACATTTCAAGCGCCGCCTCAATAACCTTATCCATATCGTAGTACTTATAATTTCCAAGACGTCCGCCAAAGATCACATTCGACTCTTTCTCTGCCAACTCGCGGTATTTCTCAAACAATGTATTGTTCTGCTCGTTGTTGACTGGATAATATGGCTCCATTCCTACGCTCCACTCAGAAGAATACTCTCTGGAAATAACCGTCTTCTCCTGTGTACCGAACTCAAAATGCTTGTGCTCGATGATACGTGTATATGGCACTTCTCTCTCTGTATAATTCACAACTGCATTTCCTTGATAATTATCAGTATTTAAAACTTCTGTTTCAAAACGTACAGAACGATATTCCAGCGCACCCAGTTTATAATCAAAATACTCGTCAATCATTCCCGTAAATACTGTCTTCTCTGCAATATCCGGATTTTCCTTGATAAACGCAAAATAATCTGTATTTGTCTTTACGTCAATACCATCCAGCATCTTTTCTACAATCTTCGTATAACCACCCATAGGGATTCCCTGAAAGCGATCATTGAAGTAATTATTGTCGTAAGTAAATCGAACCGGAAGACGCTTGATGATAAATGCCGGAAGATCCTTACAGTCTCTTCCCCACTGTTTCTCGGTGTAGCCCTTTACTAACTTCTCAAATACATCCTTACCAACCAAAGATAATCCTTGCTCTTCCAGATTCTTTGGCTCAGTAATACCTGTCTCTGCCACCTGCTCAGCAATCTTTTCCTTCGCTTCCTGTGGCGTGCGGATATTCCACATCTTACTGAAAGTATTCATATTGAATGGCAAATTATAAAGTTCATCCTTATATACAGCAATCGGAGAGTTAATGTAATTATTGAACTCTGCAAACTGATTGATGTATTCCCATATTTTCTTATTGGATGTGTGGAAAATATGTGCACCATACTTGTGCACATTGATTCCTTCGATTTCCTCACAATAAATATTTCCCGCAATGTGATCACGCTTGTCAATTACAAGACATTTTTTGCCCCTTTTCTTTGCCTCGTGAGCAAACACTGCTCCATATAATCCCGCTCCTACTACAAGATAATCGTATTTCATATTCGTTCTCCTTCTTCTGTTATTTTATAACAGTTTTCAATATCCTTTTCAATTTCAATCATTTTTCTACACTACTTACTTCAAATAAAATCATTCTCAAAAATAATTTACTCTCTGATAAAACAAATACTCTTTAGTGAATGTTCTAATTTTACTGCCAATTTTTAACTCCACCGGGTATTAAACCAATTAACCAATATGCCCAATAATTAGTTTTTCGACACAAACGTATATGCAATCCCCATATGCCATGCATATGACCAATTTCCCGCGCAATATCTGAGCACTCAGCAATTATTTTAGAATCAAATTCTTTAAGTTTTTCCTGTATTCTATTTTCAATCGGAAAAAGTAATATTGTATGAAATCCCAACCATACATATTTCGATATTCTTTTATGAAAATATTTTAGGTTTTGATTATTAGATTTTTTCATCTCGTTATAAAATTCACACAACTCATAACAATTTGCCAGTGCATCATCTACATGTTTCATTCTAGATTCACGGCTTACACTCTGTCCGTCGCGTCCTATTCTATAACAATAAATCGAATAATCAAAATATATAATACTATTTACTAACCTAAATGGAATTGTACAATACAATTGATCAGTATACAGACGATGTTCGGGAAGACGCACACCTGATTTTCTTAAAATATCTGTCTTAAAGATCAATGCCCACATACCAAATCCACCCTCAACATTGCATGAAGACAATAAAATTTCTTTATTAGGCAAAAAATTGCATCCTAAACTTGTTTTGTACTCATCTATTCCCTCTTTACATATCTCATAATTAGTAACAACAACATCTGAATTTATTCTTTCCAAATCACTAATTAATCTTTTTAAATTTCTAGAAAGATACCAATCATCGCCATCTAATAATTTAAAATATTTTCCTGTAGCATGAGCAATACTATAATTTACAGTTGAACCATATCCACCATTTTCTTTGTGTACGGCATGAAATGTTTCGGGATATTTTGATTCATATTCTCGTGCTATTTGAAGAGTATTATCATTTCCGCCATCGTCTACAATAAATACTTCTAATTTATCCAAAATTTCAGGCACAATGAGAGAGTCCAATGTATTTCTAATATATCCTTCAACATTATATGCCGCTATTGATATTGTTAATAATTTTTCCATAATTACTCCTCTTCCTTAAAATCTGCATTGTTCTTTTTATACCAGTATCTATATCATACTTTGCTTTCCAACCCAAATTTTGTAACTTTTTACTTTCTAACCTTGCCTTTGTCGCTTTACTGTATCCAACTGCTTCAACTTCATCTGGAATTTCAAACACAACTTTTGTACCTGCATATTCAGCAATTATTGTTGCTAAATCTTTCAACATAATATCTGATGCATCATCGGCAATATTATAGGCTTCACCACATTTTCCCTTCAATAAAACAGTTAAAAGTCCAGACACAGCATCTACCATATAGGTGTATGAATAATATTGTGTTCCTTGACTCTTTAATACAATATCTTCCCCTTGAATACCTTTCTTTAGGAACTGTGAAAGAGCCTTCGTATCAGATTCCAATAATGTAGGACCATATGATCGAGTTAAACGTGGAATGACAACATCCAATTCCTTTTGTCTGATATAAGCTTGACACAACGCTTCTCCACAACGTTTACTTTCTGGATACCCTGCTCTCATAGTATTAGAATTAATGTAACCGCAATATTCTTCATCAAATTTTTCTGTATCTCCACGATTTTCTCCATAAATTTCATTTGACGATGCAAAAGCACATCTTGTAGTGTGATGTGCCACTGCGAACTCAAGCATATTTTGAGTTCCAATGATATTTGTCATAACTGTACCAATAGGATCCATAGAATATGCCATTGGATGAGTGTTGCTTGCCAAATGTAAGATATAATTAACAGTTCCTAAATCATTTCTATTTAATGGCTGATTTATATCATAAGGAATAAAACAAAATAATTCATCCAAATAATAAACTTCAAATCGTTCCTTGGCCCGTTTTTCATTTCTTCCTAATGCATAAATCATACAATTCAAATCATTTACTTTATTCTTATACATAAGAACATCTATAAGAAAGCTACCTATCAAACCTGTCGCACCGGAAATCATAATAGATTTATCTTTCAATTTTTCCCATGGTAATGCAAGTTGTGCTACATATGCAATATCTTCCCGATATAATTCATTTTCATATAACTTCATAATAGCGCCTTTGTCCCTTCCTACTTCAGCCATGCATCTTTATCAGATTTTAAATATGCTTTAAACATTTCCAAATCATCTTTTGTCGTTAATTTTATATTTTTATCCGATCCCGCAGCGAAATACAAACGTTCTCCTAATTCAACCATCATTGTATTGGTATACGAAGATCCATAGATACCTATTTCTTTTTCAAATGCTTCATGATACGCATGATCTAATTTTCCAAATTTATATGCCTGCGGTGTAGATACTCTACGTAATGTTTCTCGCGGTATGTATTTTGTTGTAGAAATTTCGTCATCTACAACAAAAATTTGTTCATTATATGGTAATGATGTTACTGCATTTCCATATTGCTCACATTTTCCGATTACATCGGAAAGGACAGAAGAATCTACTAAAGGACGAATACCATCATGAATAATAATAATATCATCATCTGACAATTTTCCTTCAAGATTGTAAACACCATTTCTTATGGACTCTTGCCCAGTATTTCCTCCAGAAACAACCCATTTTAGTTTATCAATATTAAATTGTTTTGCATACGCCCATAAAATATCATGCCACCCATCAATACAAACAACTTCTATCGCATCAATTTGAGGATGTTTTTGGAAACTTTCCAATGTATATATCAAAACTGGCTTATCATATACATTAATAAACTGTTTTGGAATATCCTGACCCATCCGATGACCAGAGCCTCCTGCTATAATGATTGCTACATTCATAATTTAATCCTCTACTTTCTTAATATCAACTGGCAAAACTTTTCAGTTGCAGTTCCTGTTTCATATGAACCATAATATTCATGCTTTTCTTTCATTTTTTGTTTAAAAACTCTTTCGTCAAATGAACTAATTGCATCACACAATTCAGAATTATTCAAACAAATCGGAAATCCCCAGTTGTGAATATCCGTGCAAAATCCGGGATCCGCTCCATATTTTTCTAAATCATTAACAAATAAAAAGCAGGGTCTATTTGTAAACGAATAATCCCAAATCGAAGAGGAATAGTCTGTAATTAGCATATCCGATGTACATAACAGATCTTGCATATCCATATACTCAGATACATCAACAGCACCGGAGTACTTATTATTTGAATAATTATGATTCCTCACAAATATAACCACCTCTCTATCAAATCGTTTCTTAATTGCATCTGTAATTATATTGAAATCTGGTTGCGGAATATTTCCATCAAAACGCCATGTTGGTGCATATAAGACAATAAATTTATCTGATGGGATTTTATAAAATGCTTTTACTTTTTCAGCCCGCTCATTCATATCTTTTTCAGAAAATAACACATCATTTCTTGGCATTCCAATTTTTAATATTTCTCCTTCAAAATTAAAAGTCTGTTGTATCATATACTTTGTAAATAGAGTTCCACTTGTCAACATATGTGACGTTTCCTTCGCTGTTTTTTTTCGGTTTGCATCTACAAAAATATCATTTTGTAATTTTTTATATGCCCCTCCTGCATGCCAGGTATTAATATGCATTTGCTTTTTTCGCAATGGAATCCAACTATAAGAACCACAATTATTTATACTTATTTGGGCAGTTGCTTCATAAAAGATTCTTTTTATAGAACGATATTTAACAATCTTTATTCCATCTTTTTCTAAAAATAAAAACTTGTTAGGTTCATTAAATGCCCAAATGATTTCATATTGGTTTGGATAGTGTTTGACAATATATTCTGAAATTGATCTCGGATTACATGAATATTGTTTTCCGTTAAAACTATGTAAAATAATTCTATTTTGTTTAATAGGAAAAACGTATAATAAACTTACTACCATACTCATGCAACGAATCCCTATATATTTAATAATTTCTTTAATAACCCACTTCAATCTTTTCACATTAATTTCCTCTCTAAAATTATATTTTCTATAAAACTGAATTACACCTTCATTTCTACCTTTTTTGCAAACCCATATTCTCTTCTGTTTTGAGTAATCTCAAACATAATCGGTATTGCCCATTTGAAATACTATTGATGCACAAATATGTCCAGTTCTAAAACGATGTAGAGCTTGATTCATTTTAGTGTTAGATTCCACTACCTCTCCTCTTCTTTTGTATGTTCTTTCCACATATCATTTCATGATACTAATTTAATTTTTTCATAATTACATATATGATAAAAATACATAACCGTTCTCAACACTATGTGTTGACAAAACCACTATAAAAGATTGATGTTTTATCGAAGTCAATCTGTGAAATCCTTCATATTATTTTAGATTCCTAAATCCTCAAACCATTTTATACTTTCCAGAATAGTCTGTATTAATATATTCATAAATGTACTTTGCGTTATCTGAATAACTTTTCTCAAAGAACTATCAAACATAATATTTCCCTTTAGAACAAAAAATATATACAATTCTCAAAAGTTTTAACCATTTTACATCCTCTTACCTTTTTTCTGCTTAGAAAATATCATGTGCTTTTATGATCATATTTTACAATATTTTTTTCATAAAAATACTTTGCTGCATTTCTTTCTTTTCCTCTCTAAAACCACATTTTCTATAAAACTGAATTGCACCTTTGTCCTGCTTAAGAACTTGAAGTCGAATTTGTTTCATTCCTGCTTTTTTAGCTATTTTAATACATTCTTCCATCATTTGTGATCCCAAATGTAATCCCTGATACTCATTTGAAATACAAATTAAGGTAATATATGCTATATAAGTTTCTGTGTCATTTACATACATAGCTGCATATCCCGCCAATTTTGATTCATATTTCAGACCTAAAAAAACAGCTTTTCCATCAATCTTTTCGAAAAGTTCAGAAAAATTTTTTCTTTTTAACACACTAATTGTATACGCACTATCACATTCAGAAATGTATTCTAATTTTTCTGTCTTCTCATAAACTTGTTTTATACAAAACTTACATGTCTCTCCACTAAAAAGATTCTTCTTTTCTTCCTTTTGAAAGTTATCCATTCTTAAATTCCTTTTCTACTCCACTATCACTTGATAATAATTTTCAATATTATCTGTAATCTCAATCATTTCTTGCACCGTATTTGCTTTAAACAAAATTGTACCCAAAGAATGAGTCGTATTTTGATATGCAAATACCTTTTCTCCTGTATTTGCTGTGCAGTACACATCTAACAGATTACTCTTTTTAAAGTTCTCATCAAAATGAAGTTCCTTAAAAATACCTGTCTGTTTACTTAGAATCATGTAATTGCTCCATACTCCTGTTGTTGGAGTCATTTTGAGTTCTTCACACGATTCTCCCAGTGCACCTTTAATGGTATAATCAATCAAATCTACACCTGTAGCATATTGAATTAACTGCGGAATATAACTTCCACCATTTCTCGGCCCAAGTTCTAAAATATATGGAACATCATCTTTATCTAAAATGACCTCTATATTGTAAGCGCTTGTTTTCATGCCAAGAGCTGTAATTAAACGTTGCAATTCATCATCTACTTTTCGTTTTTGTTCTACCGTCAATAAAGAAGGCCAAAATTCACCGAGAGCTACATATTCTCTTGTGCCTTTTCCGCTGTAAAGTTCATTTCCATAACTGGTAAATACTAATTTCCCATCAACAGAAAATCCATCTCCTGAAATTTGGTACCCCTTTTTCTCAATAAACTCCTCAATGATAAAACGTTTCCCTCGCGAATAGGATAACGCTTCTTCTACAGCAGCCTTAACACCATCTTTCTCATATACTTTAACAACACCTTTACTTCCAGAAGAATCAACAGGTTTTACCATGATTGGAAAATGAAAACGTTGAATATCAGAAATGGCTTCTTCATAAGTACAGTACCCACATGCTTCAGGTGTATTAAACCCATTTTCTTTTAAAAACTCTCTAAATAAATCCTTTTCTGTCAGTGATTTTACAGACTTATATGGATTTCCCGGTAGTCCAAGTTTTTCAGAAACATAAGCTGCCGTCGGTGCCGCCGGATCAGATGCATATGCTACGATACCATCTATTTTTAATCGCTTTGCCAATGCAAGCACTCCCTCTAGATCTGTGGTACTTACATTATAAAATTCATCAGAATATTGATGTCCCGGATTATCTGGAAGATAATCACATGTAATTACATAATGACCCATTTTTTTTGCCTGTTTAATTGCTGGAATTTGTTGCATGGACCCACCTAGCATTAGTAATCTCTTCATTATATTTCTCCATTTCTCGTATATTTTTTATTTTCACTATAAACTGTCTACAAATTGTTTTATTCTTCGAAGACCCTCTTTGATTTTATCTTCATGCATGGTATAAGCAATGCGCACATACCCTTCACTCGCCTCTCCATATGTAATTCCCGGAACAACAGCTACTTGAACAGATTGTAAAAGCTCATAAGCAAACTCTTCACTTTTCAATCCCGTCTTTTGGATATTCACCATTGCATAGAAAGTTCCCTTTGGATATTTACAACTAAGTTTATCAATCGAATTAATTCCCTCTACAAGAACATTACGGCGTAACTCATAGCCATTACGCATATCATCAGAAGCTTTATCATCTCCTGAAAGCGCTGTAATTGCAGCGTACTGTGATGGAAGAGGCGCACATGCCGCTATGTTCTCTTGCAATTTAGGTAAATTTGTAATCAGTTCTTCAGGTCCTGCAAGATATCCTAATCTCCACCCAGTCATAGAATATCTTTTGGAACAACTATTTACAATTACCGCATGTTCTTTCATTCCCGGACAATCCAAAATAGATACAAATTTTGCTCCATCATATAAAATGCTTTTATAACATTCATCAAATATTATCGTAATATCGTTTTCAATAGCTATCTGGCTGATTGCTAAAAGGGTGTCATAATCATAAACCGTTCCCGTCGGATTATTAGGCGAATTAATGATAATTACACGAGTTTTATCTGTTATAGCAGCTCTGACAGCATCAGCCGTTACAATAAAGTCATGTTCTTCATCCGCAGCTACAAACACTGGTACCCCATTTAATATTTCTGTCATATGTTTATAATTCACCCAATACGGTGTCGGAATGATGACTTCTTCTCCTGGATTAATCAGACAACATAGGGAAAGATATATTCCTTCCATTGCCCCTACTGTAATCTGAATCTCTTTCTCTGGATTATATACTATATTTGTTTCTTTTTTTATTCTATCTGAAATCACATTTCTTAATTCTTGCAGCCCAGCATTCGCAGAATATTTTGTTTTTCCACCTAGAATAGCCTCACATCCTGCTTTCTTTATATAATCCGGTGTCTCGTAATCAGGGTCACCCAAAGTAAAATCAATTACATCATCATATTGCTTTGCCATATCAAATAGTTTTCTTGTAAGCGAAGGCTGAATCCGATTCGCCATGTCTGATATTCTCATTATTTTTCTCCTAGTACTTCTCTATAATATTTCTCTGGAATATGATTAGAGTCCATAACTGTCCCATCTTCAAAATATCCCATAAATGTTCCCTCACTAAATCCATCTGCTCTAGTAGTCTTATCCTTTCCAAAAAGGGTTTCTCTAAAAAGTAACCATAACAACTTCATATCTGTCATAAAGCTAATATGTTCTGCATACCACGCATCATTTTCCAAACGATTCTCCCATGTCATAATCTTAGATGGATCACGTAATGGACAATCTAATCCAGGTTTTACCATATGCCGTGCCTCATGATAACGATTAAATCTTCCCTCATATACCAAAGGCAAAGGGCGTGGGCCAATAATTGACATATCACCTTTAAAAATATTTACGAAATTCAACAACTCATCCAAAGAAGTAGAACGTACAAAACGTCCCCACTTTGTTACTCGTAAATCAGCTCTCAACAGATTACCATTTTCATCTGTTTTGTTTGTCATATTACGAAATTTTATCATGGTAAATGGTTTTCCATTTTTTCCTATTCTTTTTTGTTTAAAGAAAATTGGAAATCCAACATCAAACATTGTAACAATGCCAATGAAAAGATTTATAGGGAAAAACACAAGTAATGCAATCCCTGAAATAAAAAGATCTATTAGTCTTTTTCCAAAACAGGTATAAAATGTGTTTTTCACATTAAGATTCGGATATTTTTCATTGGATTTTTGAAGATTATCCTGTTTAATTAAATTTGCAATCTCAAGTTTTTTTTCTTCAGAAAGTTTATCGTAATCAAAAAGTTTCATATTTCCCCCATTTTCTAACTCTTTTTAATAATTAATCTAAGATACAACAACAATAAAATAAATAAAGCACTACTCATAAATCCGATAAAACTGTAAACTATAATCATCGCAGAAAAGGCTTTTTCTTTAAGTACTAGAAGAATGCCTATTGCTAGGCAAATTACAATGGATGTCACACAAACCATCCTTCTATTTCTTTTAATCATTTCTTTATACGTTTCTATACCACAATCTCTCGCCGTAAAAAATATATATAATTTTTTCTGTAACCAATCTTCCTTTTTTGTATAAGGACTTTCTTCATAATCACAAATTAAAATATATGCTATAAAAAATCTAAGAATTGGATATGTCGTAACAGCAGTAATAAAATATAACAATAAATACAATGTTTCAAAAATAAATTCATTATATTCTCTTGTTTTAAATGCATGGATTCCGCTCATGATATATGGAATCACTATCAGACTTGTCATCAAAATACCACCACAGGCAATAAAATATACCAGTCCCATGCTCATTCCTTGCTTATATTCAGCAAAAGCCAACACTGCTTCTTGATTTTCAAACCCCACACCAATAATAGGGGAATCCAACCATGCTTTGAAGCATGCCATTATATGATCCGTTCGAACATTCATTGATCCCGCCCCTGATGGAGTCGTCAACTTATTCAATAAGATACCTACTACCAAAACAACTCCCAACAAAACTAAAAGCAAAAATGCAAGTTTATGAATAGATTTTTCCTTTTGAGAAAAAACTATTTTTGCTAAATATAAAACAAATACCGCGATGAGAAATACATAAGTTGTAGTTGAAAAAGTAGTTAATGCTGTAATTCCCAATAAAATCACTTTCCACCAATGTGTTTTTTGTAAAAGAAACATTTCACCTGCCAAAGCAACACATAAAACAAAATTATACATTGGTCCTTCCGGAAAAATACCGCAGTTTCTTGGTATATAAAGTGTTTCATTTAGATAAAGCTTTTGAGACTCATAATATATATTGTGAAACGTGCGTATATCCTCAGTCCAAGTTCCCCATATCAAAGAAGTTCGTCCACTTTCCGGAATAAGTGTTAGACATGTCCCTCCTAAATAAAAAATCAATGAAATTATAGCATATATCACAGCAATATTTATGAACGCTTTCCAAACAATATTGGAATCCTCTGCTTGATATAAAAAAAACATAAACCAAACAATTAATAAAAAGAAAAAAGAAAAATACCAATTAAAGTTTCCTTGAAACTGATATATATATGTAATACAACATATAAAAAATAAAAAAATCTTTTTCTTATTATTAATTGACAAATGATTTACTTTATTTGTATTTAGCAAGAACAATCCTAAACTTACAATAATCGTAGCAGCTAACAGCCACCAATAAAGTTGTTCTTGTTCTAATGATAATGAAACATCACATGCCCATGCCCCTCCAGTACTTACAAGCAGAAAAAAAGCAATCATGTACGCGCCAAAAACGGTAATTATTTTCTTGAAATTCAATTTATGTTTACTAAACGTCATCTAATTTCTCCTACTTCATATATGTAATATTATTTTTTAGACAAAATCACATCACAAATTTTATCCACATCTGTCAATTCTAAGTTTTCATATAACGGTAATGTCAAAATATTTAAAGAAACATCCCTTGCAATAGGTGTCTCATATTTACTATATTGATCTTTATAACAAGTCATATCATTTACAGCCGGATAAAAATATTTTCTTGCATATATTTCATTCTTTTTAAGCAATTCATCTACTTCATCTCTATTTTTCCCAAATTGTTCTTTCGAAAAATATACCGGAAAGTAAGCGTAATTGGGTTCTACATCTTCTTGAAGTGAACATAATTTAATTCCATCTATTCCTGATAGTCTTTCTATATATCTTTGATAAACTTGCTTTCTCTTTTCAATACAAATAGCAATTCTATTTAGATTACAAATACCCATTGCAGCACGAAACTCATCCAGTTTTGCATTTCCTCCAATACTGACTACATCATCTGGTCCATGGATCCCAAAATTTTTCAAATCATGTAAATTGATTCTGTAGGAAGAATCTTTAAATGCTACCGCACCACCTTCTATCGAATGAAAACATTTTGTCGCATGGAAAGAGAACATTGATGCATCACCAAAATTCCCAATTCCTATCCCCTTATAAGTACATCCAAAAGCATGTGCCGCATCATAAATAACCTTTAGATTATATTTTTTTGCAATTTGTTCTATCCTCTCTACATCACAAACATTTCCATACACATGCACTGGCATAATTGCCACAGTTTTATCTGTAATCAATTCTTCAATTTTATCTGGATCCATTGTATAATCATCCGGCTTAATATCACAGAATACAGGTGTTAACCCATTTCTTGAAATTGCATGTGTTGTGGAAACAAATGTAAAGGGTGTTGTAATCACTTCTCCCTCCGGAATATTTAATCCCATAGCTTGCATTCCCATCTCTAATGCCATGTGCCCATTCACAAATAAAGATAAATACGGAACCTTTAAATACTCAATTAATTGATGTTGAAACCTTTTATAGATTGGTCCCATGTTTGTTAAAATTTTACTTTCAAATATTGGTTTAATTTCTTTAATATAATCTTCTAAGTCAGGCATAGAAGATTGAGTCACATAAATAGCCATTTTTCCCTCCATCTTTTGTATTTACTTTATGCTCTTAACTTCCTCCATAATTTAATATATTAAGTCTGGTAAAACGGATACTTCAAGTCGAATATTTTACTCCTATAAGGGAATCAACTCTAAATATTTCGCACAAGAAAAGCACCCCATTCTTTCTGAATGCTGTACAATTGAACTATCAACAATAATCTACTCCCTCAAACAAGTGGTTACTTATTGAAACCATTATACCTCATTCCAATAATCTTTACAATTTATCCTCATTCTTCCTCATCCCCTATTTTCTCCATATTTTTTTAAATAATGACTCTACAGTATCAGATACAAAGTCTTCTTTTAATATCAGCAAAATGACCCCATATACTCCAAAAAATAAAATGGCTGATACACATAATGTTCCAAACACATTCATTGTTATTTTATTCTGGAATATTACTCCAACTATAGATGCGAACATAATTGCCACAACTATTTTCCACACTTGAACATGTCTTACCATTTCCCACAACTGCTTTCTCAAATATATACACTGCACAATCAATACAAGTAATTCTGCCATAGTTGTTGAAAATGCAGCTCCTGTTGAACCAAACTTCGGAATTAATACTAGATTTAAAACGAAATCTAATACTGCTCCCGCTGCAACTGAACATACAACGTTACTTTCTCTTCCTAGCGGTGTTAATATCTGAATTCCCGTTATATTAGACAATCCAATCAAAATCAATGTAGGCATTAAAATAATCATGGCTGCTGTCGCTGGCAAAAATGATTCTCCCGCAAGAAACAGTATAGATTCTTTTACATAAATAATAAAATATACTGTCATAGGAATTGAAACAACCAGTACGAACTGAAATGCTTTTGTAACCATTCTTTGAAATTCTTCTTTCTTCTTTTGTTGAATATAATAAGAAAGTCTCGGAAGAAGAACTGTTCCCAATGATGTTACACATGTTACAAGGACTGTTTTTACTTTTATCCCTGCATTGTAATAACCTACTTCCACATCCCCCTTCATGAACCCAAGCATCACCAGATCTAAATTCAAATATACGCTTGTTGCAACAGAAAGTAAAAAGAATGTCAAAATCCCTTTTCCATGTTGTCTTAAATTATACTTATTCTGCTTTTTTAATGTAATAAACTTTCTCAAGCGCAAAAAATTAAGTATATAAGATCCAAAGCTTCCGACTACATGAATTGATCCATAAATAATATAGTCTTTGGGCTCTTTCACTAATAAAAACATTAGAATAAGACCTATGATTTTAAACAGAACCGCACAGACCGTAATATAAGAATATTGTTCCAGAGCACTATAAAACCACTGCACCCCTATTGTTGTTAACCCTATGCTTACTCCCATGACAATGAGAAGTTCTTTTTGTCCTGCAAATTGTGGTATAATAAATAAAAGAATAAAAAATATAGCATATGTGATTGCTGTTGTAATCCCACTAATGATTAATAACTCCTGCACAGTTTGCGAGAGTTTTTCCTTATCATCTCTCACTCGTGCACAAGCCCGAATTCCATAAGTCGGAATTCCCAATGTTGCAAACATTGTAAAATAAGAAACAACGGATGTCGCAAATGCCACTTTTCCACTTCCCTCTACAAGAAGAACTCTTGATATGTACGGAAATGTAATCAGCGGAAATAAAATGGACGAGACCGTCAAAATAGCATTCATAATGAAATTAAATTTTACTGTTCTGATTCTCATTTATTGTTCTTTTTCTCCTTACTCTTTGAAAAACGAAATTTCTCAAACTTCCATTTTTCATTAATATATACAGTGAATCCACCTCTGAATTTCACCTTCATTGTAACAAAAAACCAATACATAAGTGCAAGCAAAATCAGTGTTGTCACAAAAGTCTGGCTAACTCCCTGCAAATAGAAGTATCCATCGATTGGATGAAATACAATCGTATAAACTATGTAAGAATACAATACTAACCAAAATCCCGTATTCTTAAAAGTTCTATATTTTAATTTGTTGTAAAAAACACTCATTGTTCCTGCCATCACTCCCTGCAGGATCATCGCTCCAATATACCCGAAATCATAGATCCACCTGCGGTATGCTGTATAAATATTTCCAACCATGACATCCCCATAATATCTAAATTCCAAGTGAATCGGATAAAATTTATCTAAGTTCAATAAGCCTAAATTATACAATTTTAAATTTAAGTTATAAAAAGTTTCTTTTCCAAAGATTTCTGAAGCTGCGGGTGGATGTTTGAAAAACTGATTCAAACACTCAATAGAACAGCCACAGTAAAAGGTAATATACTCCAGCAATCCTTTTGTGTTAATTCTTCCTACGAGGCTGGCACTTAAATAGAAAAGAACCAATCCTCCACAAGCGGCAATTGCTAATATTCCTATTGTTTTGATAGAGATATATGCTTTCCCGGTATGGTATGACCAAATCAAAAAGTAAATAACAATTCCTCCAACTAGAATTTGAAGCATCTGTAATCTGTCTGAGACTAAAAATCCATTACAGAGATGCAGCAAAACCGGAAGAAGACACGCCCCTAACTTTAAAGCTTTTTCTTTTGTCATTCTTCTCCCTGTTGCAACAAGATTATTGACAAAAATATACAAGAAAATATACGCGCATAACATAGCGATTCGCTCTACCTGTCCAAGCCACCATGGCAATGATTCTTTTAAAGTAACTGAAGTTACTTCTTTAAAAATATTAAGTGCTTGCGAAAGTGTGTTGAATTTTCCATTTCTGCTTGCAATTTCAATCATGTTAAAATACAACAATGCAATATAAACCGCACAAAATGCACTTGCAGCTATAATTTTCCACCATGGAAGATCAATTTCTTTTACTGCGATTTTTTTTCTGGTACCCTCGTATCTTTTCTTATATTTCCTGTCAATCGCAACACCAATCACAACAAATTCCGCTGCTCCGATTAAAAGCACAAAAAATGTCATTGGAATCATAGAAATTCCCCATCGTTCTACATTAAATAATGCACATCCCACACTCACTATGTACGCCAACAAAAATAGCAGCGCCGGAGTAAATATGTCTTTATTCACTTTTACATAGAGTATTCCATATAAGACTACTAAGAGTCCAAATAATAAATAAATCAACATAGGTTCTTATTTCCTCCTATTCTAAGTTCTCTATCTCTCTCAGAACTTTTCTCAACATCTCTCCTTTTCGCAATTTTTCTCCCATAGCAGACACGTTCTGAAGCATCTCGTCATATGTTTCCCCAGTAAGCGCAGCCAGTTTCTCTGGAATCTCTCTTAAAGACCCCACCTGTATTCCCAGCTGATTCTCTCTGATAAATTCTGCTATCGCTGCTTTCTCCCATACAATAACCGGAAGCTTACTTGCCAAATATAGTGATGTTTTATGCGGATTATTGTACTGCATATATTGCCCAAATTCTCCGCCACACTCGTCAATACTTTTTCCATCCCACACAAGTCCAAATTTCCCGTGCAATACACGCGGAAGGTCATCTGGAGGGAAAGAACCTTTGTAAGTAATATTGCCTGTTCCAATCGCCTCTGTGTTCAGATTTGGGCCATATAAGCGAAAGTCTGCATTCACCTGATCCAGCTGATACACATATCCCGCTTTTTCTTCCGACAAGTTCCCTGCAATAATAACTGCATTTTGATTCTCTTTTGTTTCGGCTTTTTGGATACTTTCCGCTTCCACCAGATAATCAAATATCTCAAGAGCATGTATTCTCGTATCCAACCCTATTTTTTTGAGATATCCGATCATCTTTTTGTTATGAGCGATGACATCATCTGCCAGACACAGAAATGTCTTTTCTGCATGCTGATACCATTCTTTTTGCTTTTTATCTTGTGTCCTAAGACTTTCTATATCATGAATCAAGATAATAATCTTTACTTTTTTTCTTTTTAACTGTTTGATATATCTAAGCGCCAACATTGCAACCTTTGGATACATCTCCAATGGATACTGGATCAAAATCTGATCTTCTTCCTTAACTGTTTTTGTAACCTTCCTCCAGTCTTTCATCAGAACCAATCCCATCCGGATCCGCTCTGCATAACTTACATTCTCCTTTACGACCGGAGGGCTGACACGCAGAGGATTCCATCCTTCTTTGATCAGTGTATCTGCCACGTCATTTCTTGCTTTAGAACCTGCATGCTGTTCGTTTAATCCCTTTTCTACAATACAATATTTTTTCACACTGATACTCCCCATATCTTAAAATTTCTTTTTTAATTGCTCTATTTTTTTCTCCTGATGATTCAAGTCATATCCCGCACAGATGATCTCCTGCAGACGAGATTTTCTTTCTTTTCCCCGGCTTTCCAATATTGCATTTCTCCACAATCTAGTATCGCCAAGTTTCAAAAATTCCACAAGATCTGAAAGCTTTGTCTCCTCACTGATCTGATCTGAGAGAAAACACGGAAGACCTGCTGCCTGAGCTTCGACTGCAACAATCGGCAGACCTTCATAAAAGGACGGCAACAAAAAGCAATCTGCCGCCTGCATCAGTCTTCGAACATCTTTTCTGACTCCCAGAAATTTTACTTTGTCGGCAACCCTTTTTTGTGCTGCATAATTTTTTATTTCTTGTTCCAGTTCTCCTGTTCCGACATATAAAAGTACACAGTCTTTTTCTTCCTCCAGACAGCTGCTGAAAATATCGATCACACCTTTCGGATTTTTTTGATGTGCAATTCTCCCCACATGGCAGATTACAAAGTTCTCTTTGATCCCCAATTCTTGCCTGACTTCTTCCCGAACGATTGGATCATATGCATATGTTTCTGCTTCAATCGCATTTGGCATGATCAATACATCTTTGTGCTCCATAATTCTTTGTCCAAACATAAAACTTCCCGCAAGCTTTGAGCAGGCGACAAATTGTTTTGCAATACCATTGAGAAACGGTCTGCAAATTTTATGAAGTCTTTCATTATCTGCTGCCCCATTATGACTGTGAATCACAATCTTTCTTCTGTGGATCCATGGAATGATCAAAGTAAAGACAGCACCTGCATTCAAAATATTTCCATATACCGTCTGATACTCTGGATGTTCCCTTAGCAACTTTCTAAATTGCTTCCACTGTTTTAACAATCCCTGACTTTTGGCTCCAATATAATAAATCCTAGAGCCATAACTTTTCAACTCCTCTTCATATGCAACTCCCGGAAAATCTGTGACAAAATCCAGGACGATTTCCGGCGCAAGCTCTTTTGTCAGATTCCGCAGATAAGTCTCAATTCCTCCTGGATTATCTGACATTCCATATACCAATACTCTTTGCTTTTCACTCATCTTAACGCCCTGCCTTCACTTTGGAATAAAAAATCGGAAATTGATTTCTGGCAATATGAATTGCTCTTGCAAAACTCAGACAGAGAAATCTACTTTTTGTCCTCAGGATCCGTAACGCAATTTTTAACATTCTGCTGTCAGATGCCTTGGCATCCATCACTAAGTCCAAAAATAATGGATCTACAAATAACTTCCTACACCAGTCTTTTCGATCCCGATGCGACATCCCTGAACGTGGATCGCAGTTTCTCTCCATGGCAGATAAAATATACCTTCCATACAGGCTCCCAAGAATCTGTCTGTTTTCTTCTGTATCTGCTTTCCAGTAAGTGCATTGCTCATACAACTTCTGAATCCGCTTCCGCAAAAAATGATAGTAATCTGGAACAAATTCATTTGTCAGGCTGCCGTTCACTCTCTTTGCATAGTGATAAGGGGCAAAATCCAGCAAGTTCATACTGTCTATCTCCATACAAAATTCAATATTAAAACAGATATCCTCTATAAACTTTGCATTTCTATAATCGTCAAAAGTAATTCCCAGCTGCTTCAGGTATTGAAGATCATATACCTTATTCCACGGATATCCATACAGTGTCTCTCTCTCCATATAAATCAACTGCTGATGAATCTGTTCTGGATCTGTTAGATACATTTCTTCAGGAACCCTGATTTCATTGTAAGAAAAATTCCCCTGCCGGTCATAATATTCCACAACAATTCCAAACAGTACAAGCTTTGCCCGGTTCTTCTGCAACGATTGATATACTTTCTCAAGCAGGTCTTCATCGACCGTATCATCTGCATCTGCAAACCACAGATATTCTCCAGTAGCCTCTCGGATCCCTCGGTTTCTCGCCTCGCTGACCCCACAATTCTTTGGCTGTTCAATTAAGCGGATTCTGGAATCTTTTGTTGCGGCTTCTCTTACAATCTCTTTTGTACGGTCCGGAGAACCATCTTCTACCACAATACATTCCCAATCTGAAAAAGTCTGCTTTCCAATGGATGCTAACGTGTCTGCAATATATTTCTCGGCTTTATATGCCGGCATTACAATACTAAAAAATGGTTTCATACTTACTTCTCTGTCAACTCCCTAATTAACTCTACAATCTTCTTATAAGACTCTGGTCTGTCAAACTGCTCTTCGGCAATCTTTCTCGCTTGTTTTCCCATTTCTTTCCGCACATCTTCATTCTCGTAGAGCTTCTCGATCGCATCTGCCAGAACTTCTTCATCTTCCGGCATAATATTGACTCCAAATCCATCTGTCTCTACTTTCTTTCGGAACTCCGGACTCATGCAAGTATTGATCATCGGATGTCCGGAAGCAAGGTAATCACCGATTTTTGTGACGATACTCTGTGGCGCTTTCTTTACAAACGAATTGACAACAATATCTGACTTTGCAAGATATGCCGCCATCTTTTCGTATGGCATATAGCCGACAAACTCTACATTTTTGCAGTGATGCTCTTTAGCCAGCTGCTCCAGTTCTTCTTTCAGCGGGCCTCCGCCTAGAATTTTGATCTTGATATTCAGCCTTCTTCTTCGGATCAGTTCTTCTCCTGTCAGAACAAGTGTCCGGATATCATAACTTGTTCCGATCGTTCCCGCATAAGTCACCCAGAATTCGTCCTCTTCTTTTTCGATCTCCGGACTGTATTTTTCCACACCTGCATCAAACTCTTTGATTTCATTCCCGACATAAACGGTCACTTTTGGAACATCCAACTTCTGGTTTTTTAACGGGCGATCCCGGTATTCATCAGAAGTTCCCACGATTCCCGATACAAGCGAATATACTTTCTCCGCATCTCTCTGTAGCGGATGAAAGATCATGCTGCTCACAACCGGAATATCCAATACCATACGCATCGCTTCCGGCCAAAGATCATTGACATCCGGCACAAATGGAATTCCTTTTTTCTTTGCATAAGATGCCGCAGCAAGCGCCACATCGTTTGGAGGAATCTCACAGTAGATCAGGTCGTAGTCTCCTTCCTTCTCTAAAAGTGCTGTCAGATTCTTTGCCGCAACTCTGTGACTGTACACCCTTTTAAGATCAATGTTTTTCTTATATCCCGGTTCATAGATAAATTTTAAATGAAATTTATATTTTGTTTTCTGTATTTCGGAAATATTTCTCTGTGCCTTTTCCCAATGCTGAAACGTTGTCGTAATCAGATCGACCTCATATCCGGCATCCACCAGGAACTCTGATAAAAACTTAAACCTCGTGTATCCCTTCTCATTGTTCAGCTTCACTCCCATTGTAATCACTGCAATTTTCTTCATATTTCTGCTCCAATAAACTTTATTTTATTACTGCCATTGCTGTCCGCAGCATAATCTTCATATCACTGAAAAATCCAAATGTCTCTATGTACTTCAAATTGTATTTCATCTTTTCCGGAAGAATATAGTTGAGATAAATCTCATCTACATCTGTGATTCCTTTTGCCCGATAGGCATCCATGATTTCATCTTCATCTTTATATTCAATACTCGTATTCGATGTGATTCCTGCCGGAAGAAGAAGCGTCGCCTGCATCTCATCCGTATAGCAGTCTACATATTTTTTCACTTCCGGTCTTGTCCCTACAAAAGTCATATCCCCTGTCAAAATGTTAAACAACTGTGGAAGCTCATCCAAGCGCAGTTTGCGCAGTTTCTGTCCGACCTTTGTGATTCTGCTGTCACTCTTTTCCGTGACAAGAGGTCCTTTTTTATCGGCTCCTGTCACCATTGTACGAAACTTAAAAATACGATATGGTTTGCCATAACTGGTGATTCTTTCCTGACGGTAGAATACCGGTCCTTTGCTGTCTATTTTGATCCAACAGGCAATAAAAATCATGACTGGGGACAATAAAATCATAAAAATAAAAGCAAGAAACACATCTGCTATGCGCTTGATGCGCAGGGCAGACTTTTTCTTGCTCAAAATTTTATAATATTTCTTTACCTCATCATTTCTCATCTGTTCTGGTAATTCCAACCAACTCTTTAGCATAATCCGTGTTCCCTCAATAACCTCTGAAAAGTATCTATTACATATTGCTGTTGTTCATCTGTCAGACAAGAATGCAGCGGAAGTGAAATTTCATTTTCGTACATTCTGTAAGCATTTGGAAAATCCTCGATGGCAAATCCCATATTTTTGTATGCGGTCAAAAGCGGAAGTGGTTTGTAATGTACGTTTGCCGCAATTTCTGCTTTTGCCAGTTCCTGGATGATCTGATTGCATTCTTCCCTCTGTTTGCCATTCAGCCGCACAAGATACAGATGTCCATTTGACTGGCTTCCTTCTCCATAATGGTTAAGCACCTGCACTTGATATGGACGAAAAGCCTCATCGTATCTCTCGATCAACTGCCTTCTTCTCTGTAATATTTTCGCATAACGCTTCATCTGCGCAAGTCCGATAGATGCCGTAATATCTGTCATATTCGCTTTATAGTACGGTGCAACAATGTCGTATTCCCATCCCCCTGCTTTCATCTTCGCCAAAGCATCTTTTGATTGCCCATGCAGTGTCAGCAACATATACTCTTTGTATAACGCTTCATCTTCTTCAGGCGTCAAAGACTTCCATGTCACAGCGCCTCCCTCCGCAGTTGTAAGGTTTTTCACTGCATGAAACGAAAAACAGGTAATATCTGCAATCTGTCCACACTTTTTCCCTTCACGCTCTGCGCCGAAAGCATGTGCTGCATCTGCAAGAATCAAGATCCTTCCCAGCTTCTCCTGTCTTTCGGATGACGGCTGAAACAATCCTTTCTTCTCTTCTACAATTTCAAACAGTCTGTCATAATACGGATAAATAATCCCTGCAAGATCAATCGTAAGAATTGCCTTCGTCTTCTCTGTGATAGCTTCCCGTACTTTCTCCGGATCCATGTCAATAGAATCCGGCATCGTATCTACCAGCACAGGGGTTGCCCCCACATGGCAGATGACGCTGCACGTCGCTGTAAATGTATATGCCGAGGTGATTACCTCATCTCCCGGTCCGATTCCCATCGCCCGCAATGTCATCTCCATACAGGTTGTTGCAGAACTTAAACATGCCGCTTTAGTCGTTCCACAAAATTGTGCGATTTCCTGCTCAAACTTTTTTGTCTTCGGTCCTGTTGTAATCCATCCACTTTTTAAAGTATCGATCACCTCTGCAATTTCTTCCTCTGTAATATCCGGGGGCGAAAATTCTACTCTCATACTTACCTCTCTCCATGTTCTCTGTTTAAAAATTCACTCGGAAGTGTTGAGCGCGTATCTGAAAAATCTTTCATCAATTCACTCGCAATCTTCCTGTCTCTCTCCACATCTTCCTGTCTGATATGATAGGTCGGAACGATTTTGTGGACAATCTCTTTCATTCCCTCTTCTTCTGCGTAAGCTGCCCGGTACAAGTCTTCCAGGTCTTTCAGAAATTGATCTTCATCAAAATCAATCGGTTTTCCAATATGAATCAACTCATTCGCAGTACTTTGCAGACCTTCCTCGCTCATCAATAATTCTTCATAAAGCTTTTCTCCAGGTCTAAGTCCTGTAAATTTAATCTCAATATCTTCTCCTACCGTGTATCCGGATAAACGAATCAGATTTTTGGCCAGATCCAGAATTTTCACCGGCTCTCCCATATCCAGTACAAAGATCTCTCCTCCCTTTGCACTTGCTCCAGCCTGGAGCACAAGAGATACCGCCTCCGGAATTGTCATAAAATATCTGATAATATCCGGATGCGTAATCGTTACCGGTCCGCCTGCTGCAATCTGCTTTTTGAAAAGCGGGATGACACTTCCATTGCTTCCAAGCACGTTTCCAAAACGTACTGCCACATATTCCGTCTTGCATCTGTGGCTGAAGGTCTGTATGATCATCTCACACATCCTTTTGGAAGCTCCCATGATGTTGGTCGGATTGACTGCCTTATCTGTGGAGATCAGAACAAACTTCTCAACTCCGTACCTATCTGCCGCAAGTGCAGTCTTATATGTTCCAAATACATTGTTTTTAATCGCCTCGTTCGGACTGTCTTCCATCAGCGGTACATGCTTATGCGCAGCTGCATGATAGACAATATCCGGTCTGTATTTTGCAAAAACACTGTTGATTTTTCTACTGTTTCGCACAGAACCAATCAGAACAACCAGATCCAGATCCGGATATTTATGCTTCAGTTCCTGTTGGATATCGTATGCATTATTTTCATAGATATCAAAAATGATCAGTCTCTTTACTCTATTTGCTGCAATCTGACGGCACAGCTCACTTCCGATGCTTCCGCCTCCTCCAGTGACAAGGACAACTTTATCATACACATATCTTCCTATGGTCTCTGTCTTGATATCGATCGGTTCTCTGCCAAGTAAGTCTTCAATCTCCACATTGCGAAGCTTCTGAACGCTGACATCCCCATTCACAAGCTGATATACCCCAGGAAGAATCTTCAGATCTGCATCGGTATTCTTACAAATTCCAAGGATCGCCTGGATCTCTTTCTTTTTGGCACTTGGCATTGCCAAAATAATCTCATTAATCTTATATTTTTCTACATTTTCCAGAATTTTATCTCTGCCACCCACTACTTTTACACCGTGGATATAAGTTCCGGCTTTTCTCGGATCGTCATCGATGATACAGCAAATCTTTGCATCGAGCTGTTTACTCATTTCAAGTTCCTTCATCACAACATTGCACGCCTCTCCCGCACCGACGATCATCGTGCGCCGCACGTTCTCACTATGAACACTGCTTCGATAGATCATTCTGACAAATCGATAGGAAAATCTGCCAATACAAGTGCATAAGAACAGACCAATAGTGTAAATCACAAAGTAACTTCTGTAGATTTCTCTGTAAGTCAGAAAATAGGCTGCCGCATTAAAAAGAAAGGAACCTATACATGCCTCTCCAATATAGAGGAGCTCTTTCGCACTTGCAAATCTCCAAAGACTTCGATAAAGCCTGCATACGGTAAAAATCCCGATTGTCACGATCGTATTGGGAATCATCATACTTCGAACCGACTCCCAATATTCCACCGGAACTGCTGACAGTTCGAAGCGGACAAGCAATGCCGCAACGGAACACAGGTTAATAAAACATACATCTAAAATCACTAATGCAATCTGGTAGATTGCCGATAAATCCCATTTTTTTAAAAACTCTCTCATTTGCCCTTATCTCACTCTTTTCTCTATTGTGCAATCTCGGAGCCTTCCAATGTCTCCCCATTTTCTACACGGTCGATCAGTAATCGAATCGTATCAACCGATGCCTGATCCGGCTGCATCACATAAAGTGCTCCTCCGCCATAAGAGAAGCAGACCTGCTCATCTCCTGTTCCTGCAGCAGCCACAGAATAAATATTCCATGCTTTTCCCTGGGCGAGCTGATCTTTGATCAAATCCTGAATCTGATCCTGAGACATATTCGTCTCTACATTTCCACTGACACTGTTGATAATACCGTTGGCATTGACCAGCATCGCCGGTGAGATCATCTTTTTGATCAGACCTGTGATCACTGCCTGCTGATTTTTTCCCCTCTGATTGTCTCCGCCTTCGATATTCTGTCTTTCCCGCGAAAATGCCAGCGCCTGCTGCCCGTTAAAATGGTTTGTTCCCTGAGCAACATCCATGACAAGTCCAGAATCTTCACTGGTTGTAAATGCAAACTCGGACTCTACGTCAACCCCGCCAAGCTGATCTACGATCTCGATCAGGGACGTAAAGTTTACACGCGCATAGAACGGAATCTCTGTATCATAAAGCTGTGATAACGTTCTCATAGAAGCATCTACTCCGTAGATTCCTGCATGTGTAAGCTTATCTTTCTGTCCACCACTGATTCCCGGTATCTCCACATAGTAATCACGCGGTGTTGTCGTCAAAAGGATCTGATGTGTCGTCGGATTGATTGTCGCAACAATATTCACATCGCTTCGACTGTTTGTCTCAATTGGTCCAAACACATCAATTCCACTGATAAATACACTGAAAGTATCTTTCTTCACCTCTACCTGAGCTGCTGTATTGTCCAGTTCTTTTTTGATACTGTGCTGATAAATGACCTTCACGTTCTTTGAATAATTTTCAAATGCTTCTTCCAGAATTCCGGTATATCCTTCATTATAAATAATCGCCTGTACCTGTCCATCGTGCAGTGCCTGCGCCTGCTCACTTAAACTTCCATACTCCACGGTCTGGATCTCTGTTCCCAGCTTTTCATTGATATCTGCAACTGCTGACCGGACATCGTCTCCACTCATCGCATACTGAACACCAAAGGTATACGATGCCGCATCTTCAATCTTCTCTGCTCCGTCGTCTGCCAGCACTGCAACTACCATATTATCTACTTTATAAGAACCACCTGAGATTTTACCCAGTGCTCCATTTGCCTTTCCTATATAATATGTCGCAAATAACAGTAGAATCATAATGAAAAAGCTAAAGATCTTTCCTCCGATATGCCTTCCTTTCTTCCGGAGCTGGGTTGCCAGCGTAATTCCAAAAAGAAGCAGTAATATCACAGCAATGATTCCGAGATATTCTATCGGCAGCATATCTAGAATAAATAACATGACCATAAATACTACTGAGACCAGTCCCTGCAGTCCTGCCAGAATCAAGCCAAGCACATCCTTTTTCTTACCTTTTCTTACAGTTTCTTTTCGGTTTTCCGATGATTTTTTGTTAGTTCCTGATCCTCTTCTATCTCCTGCCATGGATTTTGCCGGATTATAGTAAACTTCCTCCAGCTCCCTCCGGCTTTTTTCCGGTCTTCTATTTCCCTGTGGTTTTCTACTATCTTGCGTCCGCCTGCTGTCCCGAGGTCTTCTATTATCTTGAGATTTCCTGCTGTCCTGAGGCCTTCTTTGTGTTCTATGCTCTTTTGCGGGCATTTCTCTCTTTCCCATAATCCATCCTTTCTTCCAAATTTCCTTTTTTCATCATCACTCTGTTTTCTTCTAAAATATCTAATATCATGTAATCTATTGCTATCCTATGAGGACTTCTATCTAACCCCATATCCAAACAAGTATAGCATAAACTATAGTAAACTTCAAATTCTTTCCAAAAAGCTCAGACCTTGTACCTGCCTTTCATTTTTCCAAAAAAATGGTCTTCTTTTCGGTCTTAAACTCTCAGACTTCTCTATTCTGCCTCTACCGAAATAAACTGGAATGTTGTCACATCAAACAATCCCATATCTGTCAGTTTGAGCTCCGGGATCACTGCAAGCGACATAAAGCAAAGTGTCATGACCGGCTCCACTTCCCCACAGATTCCAAGTTCTGTATAAGCTTTCTCATGAATCTCTGTCAGTTTCTGGTCCACCCATTCCCCACTTCTGTCACTCATCAGACCTGCGATCGGCATAGGCATTTCTTCGATGATTTTCCCTTCTTTTACAAGGACAATGCCGCCTTCCTGTTTGATCAGACTTTCTACCGCAAACGTAATCTCCTCATCACTGACACCGACTGCAATAATGTTATGGGAATCGTGGGCCACGGAAAGCGCCACCGCTCCTTCTTTGATGCCGTATCCTTTTAAGAACCCACATGCGACGTTTCCGGTTCCCTGATGTCTCTCCACAACCGCAATCTTCACGAGATCTTTTTGAGGATCCCGGATAAATTCTCCGTTTTCATCTACTTTGATCTCCTCAACTGTCTTCTTTGTGACAACACCGCCTGGCTGTATCTCAATGACATTTACCCGGTTCGACTTCAAGTGCATTTTTAATTTCTCTTTCGAAAAATCTTTGACGATCACACTTCCTCTGACTGGCGCAATATCTGCATACGATGTTTCCGGAAGATATCTGCCATCTTCTGCGGTCAGTTTCCCGCCAATCCACACTTTTTCTGTCTCAAATTGTTCTAGATCCTTCATCAGAACAATATCCGCCTGATATCCAGGTGCAATCGCTCCCCTTTCACGCAGTCCAAAGCATTCTGCGGCATTTAATGTTGCCATACGGATTGCCGTAATCGCATCTATTCCCTCTTCGCGACAGATCCGCAAATGATTGTCCAGATGTCCCTCCTGCAGAATTGTCTTTGGCTGGCGGTCATCCGAGCATAGCAGACATCGTCTGCTGTTCTGTCCCGTTACCCCGCGAAGAAGCGTCCTCAGATTATGACACGCAGAGCCCTGTCTGAGTAAAATGTACATCCCTCTTGCCAGTCTGTCATTCATCTCTTCCACCGTAGAGCATTCATGATCTGCAAGAATCCTTGCCGCCGCATAAGCATTCAGCTCCTTGCCACTGATTCCTGGTCCATGTCCATCGATCACCTTTCCGGCCCGCTTTGCTACAAGCAGTTTCTCAAGGACACTATCGTCTGCCCCAATGACTCCCGGAAAATTCATAAATTCTCCAAGCCCCAGGATCCCCTCTCTCTGAATTGGCTCTTCCATCTCAGCTGCACCGATCACAGCACCTGCATGCTCAAATGGCGTCGCCGGAACACAGGACGGAACCACATACTGAATATCCAATGCAGTCCTCTCCGCTGCCTCCATCATATAATCCAGCCCTCGGATCCCACAGACGTTTACAATCTCATGTGGGTCCGCAATGATTGTTGTCGTTCCATGAGGTACTAAAAGCCGCCCGATCTCCTCCGGTGTAACATAAGAAGATTCAATGTGAATATGACTGTCAATCAGACCCGGAACCGCATAAGAGCCTTTTGCATCCACAACCTCTCGCCCTTCATATTCTCCAATTCCCGCAATCTTAGACCCACTGACTGCAATGTCTCCGCTGATAATTTCTCCCGAAAATACATTTACCACTTTACAGTTTTTGATCACAAGATCCGCCGGAATCCTTCCTGCTGCTGTATCAATCAATTTTTTCAATTCTTGCTTGTCCATGTTTTCTTCCTTTTCTATCTATTTTGCTGTTTTTTGCATGCTTCTGCGTAAATTATAGCATATCCTTATTTCACCCTCAACCGTTGGCAGACAACGGTTATTTCTTTTCACAACTACTTTTTACATATCTTTGATTTTTACTCTTCGGCGCATTCGGGATCGTCATTTGGATCTGCCCACTCTCAAGCGCCGGATTCAGATAATTTTTTCTCAGAGCATCTTTGGATTTCAAGTGAAGCAACTCTAAAATTTCATTCGCTGTATAAGGAATATCTTCTTCCATCGCTTCCAGGAGTTTCTTTACATATTTTGAAAGACTTTCCACCGGTTCCTTCGGTTCCTTTTTAATCTCATCCAGTGCAATCTCAATCTGTTCCAACATAAACTCAATAAAACCCGTAATGGTTCTCTCCATCTGGCAGATAGAAATCGCCTCATAATATCCTCCCTGCACCCTCTCCATCTGGGTTTCCAACGGAAGATAGGAAAAGAAAGGTCTCCACTTTGCCAAAATCGCTGTCTGCCACAACTGTGCCAGTCTGCTGTTACCGTCCGTAAATGGGTGAAGAAACAGGACTTCATAATGGAAGATGGAAGACAGAATCAGCGGATGGATTTTTTTCCTCTGACTTTCCATCCATGCAAAAAGCTCCTGCATCTGCCCCTCAATAAACCTCGCCGGCGGTGCCATAAAAAACTGATTGTGATTAAACACACCTTTTTCCGTCTGGCGAAATTCTCCGGATTCGCTTGCAATATCCTTCGTCAGAATTCCGTGAGCCTTCTTAAAGTCCGCAATACTATAAGTCTCCACTTCCTGCATGTATTCATAAACCGCGTACATGTTCTGAACTTCCCGGATCACTCTTTCACTCACCGATACCGGCCGACCCTCTACAATCTCCTTGATCTCCGGAACCGAAAGCTGATTCCCTTCCATCCTTAAAGAAGCGTGGATTGCACGAATTCTTCTTTCCCGGTTTGTTCCCGACATCCCTACTTTATAATATTCCATAATCCTTCCGGACTTCTCCGCAATCGATGCCACCAGCATTACTATTTTATCTGTAATTTCATATGGCGGATTGTAATTTCCCATAAAATCTCTCCTTTATCTTACATCTTTTCTTACACATTATCTTACATGTTTTTAAGTTTTCTTTTTGTAATATAATATGCGCTTTTTCTGTTTCTCTAATTCTGATTTTTCTCATAAACATAGATGTAATGTTACTTATTGTTTCTATTTATCTTGCATGTTTTAAGTTGATTTAGCACAAAAAATAGCAGGTATCGTATTCCTGTATTTTGTTTCAAACACTTTTCATTCATCTATGTAAACCGCTGTAATTATTGGTATTTCCATCTTTTCCACTTCTTTTCAATGGTGAGAAAATCTAACCTATTACTTTCATTAACTTTTTAAGAAAGCAAAAAAGCACCTCATCTTACGCACTTATCATACCACACTTCACCTCATCTGTCTAAGGCTAAAGAAACCTGTCACATGCTATTTGTATCATACATACTTTTTAGCAGATTACTTTTATACCTTCATAGACGTTTCAAATTCAGCAGCAACATTGTACAACAAATTTCAGACCATTTTGCAAAGCGGCAATACGAGTTTTCTTTCAGATCAGGCAGGTTTTTAAATCGACTTTCAGATAGTGCCTGCGCCTTTAAAATAATATCTGTATAATGCCTGTATAATGTCTGTGCGAAATTTTCGCAAAAAAACGCCCGGCAGAGACTCTCTCTTCTTTCAAAAAAGTTTTCCCACTTTCTTTTCAAAGAGTTTCTTTCTGCCAAGGCGTATTTTCTATGTTTTTTGTCAAGTATATTTTCACCACGCTGTCAAACGCCGTATTTTGCGATATAAGCAATTTTATCGTTTCAGGCAAGACTTGTATGCCTACCATCATTAAAACCTTTTATATCGCATTCTATTGCATTGTTTTTTACTTAAATTCTACCTTTTCGAATCGATACTTCTGTTTCACCTCGGGATATTTTTCCCGATCCACCTCACTCATAAACATCCCATAGGGTCTTGCGCAGATCTTAAAAGGCGGATACATCGCCTGATAGATCACCAGCTTCTCTCCCGTCTCTGTGTGCTGGGCAAACGCAAGTACCTTATACAGATATTCTGCTGTGTGCTCTGATACCCATTCCCGCTTAAAGTGCTGTACAAGGTCCCCCTCTCTGATATCCCTCCGCACAGTTTCCTCCTCTTCCGGCTCCGGTTCTGTATCGAGTTCCATATATTCTTCCCGATCCAGCGAAACCGGGATTCCTGATTTTCCTACAATGTGAACCCCGCCATACCATGTCCCGGTGATCTGAAAAATGTCTCCAACTTGATATTCCGAAGTATATTCATCGTTTTTCTTAATAATCCTTACTCTGCTCATCCTTTTTCCTTTCATTAATTCTGACTGCGCTCGCAGTATAGAAACAGACAACCTTGTCATCCAGTTTATATATCGTATTTATGCTAGTATTATGCCATTATTCCCTGCCTGATACAAGACACTATTTTGATTCTACTTCTATTTTTAATTTTTTACAATTCCCCTCTTGACTGTACAGTTACTGTACATTTTACAATGTGCCATGTTGATCATAGAATCCATTCAACAAAGATTCTGTTGAATATTACCTCGTGTGATACAAAGTAAAAATACAGATTTAAAAAATATCGAACTATGAAAGGAGAATGAAATTGAGATGAAAACGATTTTAAAACATGTAAAATTCAAAAGCAAACAACTGGTAGCGCTGTTTTTTCTGATACTACTATCCGCTTTTGGTCAAATGCTATTACCCGCATTACTATCAAAAATGATTAGCTTAGGAGTGGTCACGAGAGAAAACAGAACCATTTGGATGTTCGCTGCAATTATGGCCGGGGTTGCCGTCTTTTCTTGTCTTATCAGCTTTGGATCCGTAAAAATTGCCTCCGGTATTTCCACCAGTTTTGCCGCACAGCTGCGAGACAAAGTTTTTTCTACTGTTCAAAGCTTTTCCGCAGCTGACTTGGATCAGTTTGGCACAGCCAGCTTAATCACCCGAAGCACATCCGACATCACAAATGTTCAAAACTTTTTGACATTGTTGCTCCGCGTAGGACTTCTCGCTCCTATGATGGCAATTGCAGGATTGATTTTCTCAGCATCTACAGGAGGAAAAGTTAGTTTCGTACTTCTATTTGCGATTCCTGTTTTATTGATTGTACTGACGATCATTATGATCTTTGCATCTCGTTATTCGATACGCCTGCGCCGCAAGCTCGACCATATCAATCATTTATTTTTAGAAACTTTAGAAGGCGTGCGTGTCATCAGAGCTTTTAACAAACAAAAAACAGAATGCGAACGATTTGAAAATTCTAACGAAGATTATGCTATGACCGCAATGACCGCCGGAAGAATTACAAGCATATTAATGCCGGCAATCAGTGTTATTTTCGGTGTCACAACTGCTGCAGTGCTCGGAGTCGGATCCTATTATGTTGAACTAGGTGCCATGGAAGTCGGTTCTTTAGTAGCCAATCCGGATTTTTCGATCCAATCGCTCAGGGCGGAACGAATTTGTCCGGTGGTCAGCGCCAGCGAATGGCGATCGCTCGTGCAATTATGAAGAAACCGGAAATTTATGTTTTTGATGATAGTTTTTCAGCTTTAGATATGAAAACAGATCGTCAATTACGTCAAAACCTGAAAGAAAGTATTGGCGATGCCTCTATGATTATTGTAGCGCAACGCATCAGTTCGATCTTGAACGCAGATCGTATTCTAGTGATTGATGATGGAAGGATTATAGGCAATGGCACACACAAAGAATTATTAGAAAGCTGTTCTTTATATAGAGAAATTGCCGAAATCCAATTAGGAAAGGAGAATTTATAATATGGGGAACTTTAAAACTTTTCAAAGATTATTCTCTTATCTAAAAGAGCACCGCCTGAAACTTCTTTTCGTAATCCTATCAGCTATCATCAGCACAGGATTTATGGTTCTTGCTCCATTTTTGATCGGAAAAGTGACAACCACCTTATTTGCAAGTGTTACAGATGGTGTATTTTACTGGAACACCATTCTCTCCCTATTAGTAAGTTTAGTTGCTTTATATTTCATATCACAACTATTTACTTTTTTACAAGGTTTCATAATGTCTAAAATTACGGCTAAAGTGATGCAAACACTTCGCCGGGAGATCGACGAAAAAATGCACAGAATCAAATTGAATTATTACGATACTCATACCCATGGTGATATTCTGAGCATCATTACCAATGACGTAGATACCATCAACAACACACTTAGTCAGAATTTAACTTCTATTGTTACTCAGGTCACTACTGCCATCGGTGTTTTACTAATGATGATTGCCATCAGTCCTACGTTATCGATCATTCCGATTGTAATGGTTCCCCTTTCGCTTTTCAGTGCAGCCGGAGTTATGAAAGCAAGCGAAAAGTATTATCAGCAACAGCAAGGACTATTAGGAGAACTAAATGGATATATCGAAGAAATATATAATGGACAAGATGTCGTACAAACTTTTAATTATCAAGAACGAGCAAAAAATCACTTCTCAAAATTAAATGAAAAATTAAAGATTAGTTCCCAAAAAGCAGAAACAACTGCAGGTGCGATCTCACCAATCACAACATTGGTCAACGATTTAGGATATGTACTGTGTGCAGCAATCGGCTGTCTTTGGGCAATTATAGGGAAAATTACCGTTGGTAACGTTCAGGCAATGTTAGAATATACTTGGCGTTTTGCAGAACCATTTTCTACTATTGCAGGAATGGTTGGTAGCTTTAGCGCTGCAAATGCTGCGGGAAATAGAATATTCGCATTATTAGATGCAGAGGAGGATATAGCAGATAAAGAAAACTGTATCTTTCCGAAATCCAACAAAGGATCTGTATCTTTTGAAAATGTTAGTTTTGGGTATTCCCCAGATCACCTTTTGATGAAGCGTATTCATTTAAATGTACTTCCTGGACAGAAAGTTGCCATTGTCGGTCCAACCGGTGCAGGGAAAACAACCTTGATCAATCTGTTAATGCGATTTTATGAGGTAAATTCCGGTTCCATCCTAGTTGATGGTGTCAAAACATCTGACATGACTCGCGAGGAACTGAGAAATCGTTTTGGAATGGTATTACAGGACACCTGGCTTTTCGAAGGCACGATTCGTGATAATATTGGATATGCCGAGGATGATATGCCTATGGAAAGGATTGTTGCATCAGCAAAATCAGCCTGTGCCCATAATTTTATCAAGACATTGCCTAGCGGATATGAAATGATGCTAAGCAAAGGCGCAGAAAATCTTTCTCAGGGCGAGAGACAATTGCTTACGATTGCAAGAGCCCTGGCTTCTGATCCTGAAATTATGATTTTAGATGAGGCGACAAGTAATGTTGATACACATACGGAACTGTTAATTCAACGAGCAATGGCAGAATTGATGAAAGGAAGAACAAGTTTTGTAATTGCACATCGTCTTTCTACTATCCGCGATGCAGATATGATCCTTTATATGGAGGACGGTGATATCAAAGAGGTCGGTACTCATGAAGAATTAATAAAAAAACAGGGGAAATATGCAAATCTGTATTTTAGCCAGTTTGAATAAAAACTTTCTAAGGGAGCATATCTCATTTCTGATGCTCCCTTTTCACTATTTCAATACAACTTCTTTCATTATCCCTGATTTCAGCAAAAATCCCATATTTTTTGCACATTGTATTCCAACCATTTTCGCTTTTCCAAGTACTTCTATACACCCTTCCCCATAAGTACTTCCAGCTGGTATATCTATATCTGCAAGTTCTGCTTTCTCTGTCCCAAGAAGCGCAAATGTTGTTTTCGGACAAAGCATCAAAAGTGTATGTTCATCTGAGTACTCCTGTGCTTCTTTCAAAAAATCATAGGTAAAGCCTTCTACCATCTGCTCTGCCATCTTCGGGCCAAGTATATTCACTCCTCCAGCTGAGTCTGCATAACTGATGAAATCTACCCCATATTTTTTTGCTTCTTTTATATATCTCAAAATTTGCGTACCAACTTTTTGGAATACAGATTTCATAAATTCGAAATCTTTACGCATTCCTTTAAAAATTTGTTTAATATCAATCAACACATTGAGAATTGTAATGGGGCCTGAAACTTCAAGCATCACATGTTCTCCTTGTTCGTGCAGAATCTGACAGGCCTGAAGAACTTCCTGAATTCTTCCTTTTGTAAAATCAATTTCATTGATTTCCCCAAGCTCCTTATAATCTGTATAAAGATATTCCTTTGCCCGGGGTCCTGCAACTTCATTGCCGAGTGTGATGATTCCTCCCATAGCTTCTCCTTCTACGGTATGGCAAAAAGGCAGAACACAGATCGAATTTCCTTGTTTTTCTTTTTGCCTTTTGGAAAGCGCAGCCATCTTGTCGGCATGTAAATATACATCAGGAAATGTAAACCCCAGTTCTTCCACGATTTTGGAATGCTCTAATACACCATTATCGTAGGTACATTTAAAATCTTTAATGCTGCTCATAGTTCTTACTCCTACTCTATTTCACATTAGGGAAAATCAAACATTCAGAAAACAAGCGTTCATAGTTTTCTGTTGCCCCTAGCTCCATATAATCCATCTGTCCGGCCAGTTCTTCCATTTCTCGTTTTACTTTTGCGGACATCAGAGCCATATAAGCCCCTGTCTTTGAAGAGTTTCCTACATAAACAAGCTTTTCTTGTACTTCTTTTGGAATGATTCCGGTTCCCACCAAACTATCCGCAGGAAGATGTGCTCCAAACTGTCCCGCAATCATAACTTTATCCAAATCTTCCATTTGGATTCCAGCTTTCTTAAGAAGCGCTAAAAATCCTGATAGAATGGCTCCTTTTGCAAGTTGTACCTGCCGAATATCTCCTTGCGTAATCAAGAGTTTTTGTTCTTCCGATAAAATAAATTCTCTTTTTTTCCCATTTTCCTGCAGCATGTGAAAACGATAATCCGATTCTTCTAATTTATTTCGCTTGATAAATGCTCCTTCTTTTCTAACAAGACCGACTCTCAGCAATTCCTTTACAACTGCTAAAATCCCACTTCCACAAATGCCGATTGGCTTTTCATTTCCAATTACTTTCCATTCTATTCCGGATTCTGTGATCGTCACATCTTCAATAGCACCTTCTGCTGCCCGCATCCCTGAACTGATATTCATGCCTTCCAATGCCGGACCTGCTGCACAAGAACAGCAAAGCAATCTGCCATGACTGGATAATACAATTTCCCCATTCGTTCCTATATCTATAAACAGCACATTCCCAGATTCTTTTTGAAGCTGACATACATAAGCTCCTGCTACAATGTCGGCTCCAATATAAGCGGATACCGACGGCAAACAATACAGTCGCGCACCTTCTGCTGCACATAATCCAATTTCTTTTGCCTTGATGTCTTTTCCACGTACAAATACAGGCGCATACGGAGATCTTCCAAGTGATGTTGCAGGAACCCCGAGTAACATATGCATCATTGTACAGTTTGCTCCAACAGCAATTTCATAAATCCACTCTTTGGATACTTCTGACTGGCAACAAATATCCTCTATCATCTCATTAATAGAATTTACCAATGCCTTTTGCAATTTTTCTACGCCATCTTCAGGATGTTCTAACTCATAAGTAATACGGGTCAACACATCCAGTCCAAAATGCTTCTGTGCGTTGATCATGGATGCATGTGCAAGTTCCTTACCGGTAAGCATATCAATCAACGTGCAGACAACTGTCGTTGTTCCAATATCAACCGCAACCCCATACATTTTTTCCGTCGTATTGCCCTCTTCTATTTGAATCACTTGATTTCCATGGAGTACAACCGTCACCTGTCCCGGAACAAACTCCCTCATCTGGAGGCATCCCATCTCTAGACTTGCTTTCGGGATCTGACTCAGAATCTGATCCTCAAAAGATGTTTGATCTTCCAAAGTTGGTTTTTGAATTTTCACCACAATTTTTTGGATATCCTGATCGAACGCAAAAGAAGGGATATAGCCTCCGGTCAGCACTTGATGCTTCCTTTCCTTCTGCATAAGCTCTATCTCCAAATCTGTTTCCGGTTTTACAAGGCAGGAAAGTCTGACTCCATTTTCCATCTCCTCTTGCTTTAATAACTTCCGTTCGGTATCTTCCGGTTCTGATAATTCTCCTGCCAGAATTCGCACTTTACACTTCCCACAAAGTCCTTTTCCATTACAAGGATTATCTACGAATATACCTTCTTCTAAGAGAACTTCTAAAAGAGTTTTTCCTACTTCATATTCATATACGTTACCAGAAGGCTGTACTTTGATATTAGGCATTTTTCATCTCCTCTTCTTTCCACTCTTCCATCGTTTCCATTTTTTCAACTGCTTCTTCGTCCATCTTTAACGTTTTTAAAATCGCCTGAATATTTGCAAGAGGTGACTTTGTCCCCAGTCCACATGCTGGAGAAATGATATCAGAACCGCTTTGCACACAAAATTTTGTCAGCTTTTGAACTCTTTCTTCATCTCCAAACTCTAATGCGAATGTACTTACATTTCCCATCAATACTCGATCTTGGAGATTCTTTCTGGCTTCTTTCAATGGAACGATCGCATCAAAGCTCAACGCATCTGAATGCACTTTATCAATCTGCTCATATACACTTCTCATCTGCCCACAAATATGTACAATCGTACCTTTTTCTTGATCTTTGATTCCATCCAAAAGCATATTCAGATATTTTACCGCATACTCCTCAAAAAATTTTGGTCCGAGAATCTCTCCCGTTCCGCTTGGATCAGAAATTGCGATCACATCTGCGCCGTTTTCAATCATCGCATTTGCAAAGGCAATCAATTGTTCTGTCACAAAAGTCATAAACTGATGTGCTTCTTCTTTGTGTCTTCTCAAATCTTTATAAAACCCCACTGGATCGATCACAGAACTTGCCACACTTACCGGTCCTACTAAGTTTCCAATGATCGGAACATCTAAATTCTTTTCTTTTAAAATACGGATTGCATCCAATACTACTTTTGCTCTCCCGCATTCCAAATTGATCGGAGATGATTTTTTCCATTCTGTTACAGATGTTCCCGCATATTCCGTTACATGTGGTTCAAAAATCTTAGATCCTAACGTTACTTTTGCACCCAGTTCTTCTGCTTCTATTGTCATACAAAAAGGAACTCCTACGTTTTCAAAGCAACCATGTTGATAACTTGCCAATGCCAAATCTGCCATCATCTGTGCATCTGTATGCGCTTCCGGCCATGTAACTCCACAAGCATCCATGAGATCTGTCGTGATCATATTCATCATTCCCCCAGGACAGATACATGGCGGACGATCCACTTCTTCCTGTCTCAAAGCGCGTTCCAAACGTTCTTTTTCCGTAAACATACATTTTCCTCCCATTACTTACGCAAGATCTAATAATCTTTTTGCCAGTTTTACAGCTTCCACTGCATTCACGGAATATCCGTCCGCTCCTATTTCATTCGCAAACTTCTGTGAAACCGGACTTCCACCAACCATGACTTTTACTTGATCACGAATCCCTTGTTCCTTTAATTGCTCAATCACCGTTTTCATTCCAATCATTGTAGTTGTCATTAGCGTAGAAATACAGATTAACGGTGCTTGGATTTCTATTGCTTTTTTTACAAATGCTTCCGGTGGAACATCTCGTCCTAAGTCATACATCTCAAATCCAGCTGTATCCATCATGATCTTCACCAGATTTTTCCCAATATCATGAGTATCTCCCTCTACAACTCCAATTATCGCCTTCGGTTTTTCTCCGCTTTGTGCACTTTCAGGAAGGTGTGGACGCAGCACTTCCAACCCAGCATACATAGCATCCGAACAAAGAAGAATATCTGTTACAAAATACTCTTCTTCATCATAAAGATCCGAAGCTTTATTCATGCCATCTACAAGACCATCCATAATCCCGTCAAATGCCGGATAACCTGCTGCAATATATTCTTCAGCAACGTCGACTACCTCTTCCTCTTCCATCTCCAATACACATTCCGACAGTTTTTCTAATAATTCTTCTTTTGACTTTGCCATTTTCATTTCCTCCAAATTCCATTCCCTTTTCATAAAATATAAGCTTATCTTTTCTTCCCGTATAATCTAGCTGCTTCCATAAACCAATCTACTTTTTCAGGTGAAGTTCCGTCCGGAATATCACAACCGGTCGTAAGATGAAATCCCTTCTCAGCAGAACTTCCAAGTTCTATGCATTTTTGAACATCTGCAAAAATCTCTTCTTTTGTACCATTCAGCATACTCTGTACAGGATCTACATTGCCGGCAATTGGTACTTTTTTTCCTAATTCTCGCGCAGCCCTGTCCAAATCCACAATATTGTCTAAGCTAATTTCATTTAACTGATATTGTTCGATATACTTCCAAATACTATAGGTAGCCCCACACATATGAAGAGATACTTTCTTTCCAGTTCTCTCCAGTGCATAGTCTGTCAATTCTTTTGTATAAGGAAAAACGAATTTCTCATATAATTTTGGTCCGATCAGCGCCGGATTTGCCACAGGATCTGCCATCGCAATTCCTACACCATATTGTGCAAATGCATCAATACAGCTCTTTTGGGAATCCACAATAATGCGAAGTAATTTCTGTACTTTATCGCCATTTCTTCTACAATCGCGTAAAAGCAGCTCAATCTCTCGCAAAAATGATGCAATTGTAAGGGGACCTCCAATGCTTATCTCAACAGGAACAATCTCTCCTGCAGATTCTTGGAGCATCTCTGCTGCCTGTAAAAATCTTTGAATTACCAAATCATTTCTTGCATTTACAGGTTCTAAGTATTCTAATTTACTGTAATCATCCAAAACAAGACTTCCTTGTTTCTTATCCGGAACCTGATCTGCTAACGCATCTGATATCCCTCTTGTATTCGGTCCGATTCCTAATCTGTCAAAGCCGAATCTCTGATAAGACATCAGTTCTGCTTTTACCATATTTTCTGCAGAATCCCAATATTCTTCCGGTGTCATTCCCCCTACTTTACATCTGACATTGCCTATAAATGGTACACTCGGTATTCTGTCATAGGATAATCCATGCTCGTATGCATAGATACGTTCCAATGGAGTCATTTCATCCGCATTATGTTTTTCCAATCTCATAATTACCCCCTGCCTTTCTCTTAAAGATTATCATGATTTTCAAACAGTATCAATCGTTTCCTATTTTCATTTATAGATTTTTTCTATATGTAGTAACTTCTTATTGCTTTTATCAATTTTACTTTGTCTAAAAATACTTCTACAATAGAAAGTATGAAACTTATTTCTATAGGAGGAAAAACTAATGAAAAAGAAACTTTTAAGCTTGTTGCTTTGTACTTCCATGCTTGCAACACTTGCAGCTGGCTGTGGAAGCAAAGCCAAGGAAGCAGACAAACCAAAAGAAGGAGAGCCTACTACACTTACTATGTGGCTGCCTCCTCTCGATGAAGACACAGAAGGAAACTTTAAGAAGCTTCTTGCCGGATGGGAGAAAGAAAATAATTGTACTGTAGAAATGGAAATCATTCCATGGGGTTCTTATGAAGAAAGATGGTCTACAGGAGTTGCAGGTGGAGAAACACCTGATATCGGTTATATGTATGTGGAAATGTATCCTACTTATATCTCTTCCGGACTTGTAACAGACTTATCCGACATGGTTGAAGAAGAAGATTACAAAGAATATCTCTTCCTGGATCGTGGTGAAATGATGGGTGGATTATACGGTGTTCCTATCGTAACCGGTGTACCATTCGTCCTTTATTATAATCAGGATATTTTAGATTCTATCGGGGAAAAAGCTCCTGAGACATGGGAAGACTTTGCTCGTATCTGTGAAAAAGCTACAAAAGACACAGATGGCGATGGTAAGATTGATCAGTACGGATATGCTGTAGGTCTTAATAGTGGAAGTATGAGTAACCTTTATGTTTTAAATTCTTATATGTATAGCTTATTATGGCAGGCTGGCGGAGATATCTACACAGATGATCTGAAAGAAGTAGCTTTCAATGGAAAAGCTGGTGTAGAAGCCTTAGAATTTTTCAAGAGTTTACAGCCATATATGCCAGAAAATGCAATGTCACTTTCTGGTCAAGATGCATTCTCTACAGTATTTGCAGAAGGCAAAGCCGCTTTTGGTGTAACTCGCTCCTCTGCTTCTAATGAAACAACCTTTGCAAAAGATTACCCAAATCTTAAAAACTGGGACTACGTAACTTCTTTGAAACATAAAGAGTATGGTACATTCGGTGCTGCTGACTGTCTCTCTGTAATGTCTACATCCAAACAGCCTGAGCTTGCACTTGATTTGATCAAATACATTACAGGTCCTGAGTTTATGACAGAATATCACAAAGTAGCTCCAGGTGCCCCTCTTACAGCAAGCGAAGAATATGTAGGAGATCCTAAAATGGAACGTATCGTTACAGAAGATCGTGATAAATGGCGTCCATTACAGGCTGGTCCTTGCGGAAGCGAAATTCTTGAAAACTACGCAGCTCACATTCAGGCTGTCATGGAAGGAAAACAAGATGTAAAGGCAGCATTAGATGAATCTGCATCCTATGCAAACGACTTGTTAAAAGAGTACTACGCGGAAAACGAATAAAAAGAATCGAGGCACTTATGAAAAAAAAGAAAGGACTATCCGTCCTTGCGCCTTATCTTTATATCGCACCAATTGCAATGATCCTGCTTACTTTTGTAGCGGGGTCATTGATTCTTACAATATATTTTAGTTTTACAAAATATAATATCATCACACCGGCGCAATTTAACGGATTATTTAATTATCAAAGACTATTTCGTGACTCCAAATTACATCTTTGCATTATCAATACTTTAAAGATTGCTGCAATCATCGTGCCATTTGAAATCGTAAGTTCTACTCTTTTTGCAATACTAATTTCTTCTCGTAAAGATACCGTGCTTGGAAAAATTGCAAAGGCAGCCCTTTTCGTTCCTGTGCTTTCTTCCAGCGCTGTTATCGGTACTGTTTGGAACACAATTTTAAATGGTGGACATCCGGCAGTAAAAGCGATCTTTGGTGTATTTGGAATTGATCCCACACTTCTTCTTGGCAGCAGTAAAACTGCTTTTATTGCCGTCGCCTTTATCATTGTATGGAAAGGTATGGGCTATTATATGGTAATCACGCTTGCTTCTCTTACCTCTATTTCGGATACTTTTTACGAGGCAGCCAAAGTAGACGGCGCTACAAAATGGGATTGTTTAACCAAAATTACATTACCACTTTTGAAACCTACTATTATCATGAACATTTTTTTATCAACGATAAGTGCTATGCAAGTGTTTGATATGGTCTATACTATGACCGGCGGCGGTCCATCGATGTCTACTACAACATTAAGTATGTACGCATATCAACTCACTTTCAAAGGAAACAAAGCCGGATATGCTATGGCCGTTTCCAATGTACTGATGTTGATTGTTTTAATCATCGTATTATTCCAACAACGCTTTATTAAACACGAGAATTCAGAAATATAAAAAGGAGAACATGAAATGAAAAAGACATCTCGTTTACTAGTTGATATTTTTCTAATCATCACAATCTTACTGTGCATTCTTCCTTTTTTATACATGATTCTCATGTCATTAAAAAGTACTGTGAATGCATATGATTTTGATTTTGCTTTATCAAAACTCACCTTAAAACATTATAAAAATATTTTTACAAACTCAACATTCCTACGCTATTTTTTCAATAGTGTATTTGTTGCAATATCCGGTGTGCTTCTTACATTATTTACAAGCTGTACTGCTGGTTTTGCATTTGCGAAATTAAAATTCCGTGGAAATGATAAACTTTTCTTTCTGCTGATTTTATCGATGTTAGTTCCATCGGGTGCCATACTTGTTCCACTTTACTTAGTCGTACGTGGTCTTGGCTGGGTCAATACGTTCCGCGCTCTTATTTTACCTCTGCCAACTGCTTTTGGTGTATTTGTTATGAGAAATGCTATTATGGCTATTCCAGAAGAACTCATTGAATCTGCCAAAATAGATGGAGCCACTACCAGTAAAATTTTACGGACTGTCATTTTGCCTTTGGTAAAATCTTCTATGCTGACAGTCGCAATTTTCACATTTATTGGCGCCTGGAATAACTTTACATGGCCACTCATTATCACTACTGATGATGCTTATCGTACACTTCCGCTTGCTTTAAAAGCAATGCAGACACAATACGATACGGATATCGGACTTACAATGGCTTGTGCAACCTGTACGTTCCTTCCTCCATTTATTTTCTATTTGTTCTTACACTCCAAATTTGAAGAAGGAATGTCCATGAGTGGACTCAAAGGATAAAAAAAGGGGCTGTGAAATAACACTCTCTACGGAAAAAGAGGACTTTTCGTTCAAAATGAACGAAAGGTCCTCTTTTATGTTAAAATTAACTTGCGATGAAAATTTCAACTATAAATTATAATAATCCAAAACAAGGATATTTACCACTGTTTCTTTCAGATTGTTTGGATCTGCTGGATCCTGTTTTAACATTTGACAGATTGATGGGAGGAATCGATTTAAATAAGTATCTGACAGATATTCCGGAGTACACAACTGGACGACTCAGATATAATCCGGTCAACATGTTAAAAACAGTACTTTTCGGATTTATGACCAGCGGCTACTGCTCCCTGAGAGAACTGGAAGACAACTGCAAAGTCAATATCAGATTCATGTATCTCATGGATCACCAGACTCCATCATACCGAACCTTTGGATATTTCATCAACGAAGTACTTCAGGATAAGATTGAAAACATTTTTAACGACATCAATCAAGCTATCTTCAACGAGGAGCATGTGGATTTGCAACATATCTACATCGATGGTTCCAAGTTTGAAGCAAACGCCAACAAATATACCTGGGTTTGGAAGAAGGCTACCGAAAAGTTCCGTTACAAGCTTTATGAAAAAATCACTGCGGAGATTGAGGAAATCAACAAAGAAATCGCATGGAGTGAAGTACAGATTTCAACGAATTCTGAGTATGTACCAGATTATCTGAATGAAATCATTGATCAGCTAATGCTTTTATGGGATCTAGATATCAGTACATTTGTTTACGGAAGCGGAAAGAGAAAATCCAAAGAGCAGCGTCATTATGAACATTTGACTGGTTTCTGTCAGAAACTTCAGGAATATATAGAAAAAATTGACATTTGTGGTCCTGATCGTAACAGCTATTCTAAAACAGATAAATCAGCTACCTTTATGCGCATCAAAACGGATTACATGGGCAATGATCAGCTTCTGCCGGCATACAATGTACAGATTGGTGTAGCAGATGAATATATCGCAGTTGTTGACGTGAACCATTATCGTTCAGATATGGACTGTTTCATTCCTTTGATGAAGCACTTCAAACAAACGTATGGCTTCTATCCCAAGTATCCTGTGGCAGATGCTGGCTACGGATCATATAACAACTATATTTTTTGCGAACAGAACGGAATTGAAAAGTATATGAAGTTTCCAATGTTTAAAAAGGAAACCAAGGATCGAAAGTATCATGAAGATCCATTTCGTGCAGTTAATTTTAGAATTGATGAACAAGGTGTCATGAGATGTCCTAACGATAAAGCATTTCATCTTTTATACAGAAGAAGTGTGAGGGGAAATCAATACGGACGCAAGGAAGAACTGTATGAATGTGAAGATTGCAGTGGATGTCCATATGCAGAGAAATGTAAGAAAACAGCTAAAAATCGAACTGTTCGGATCAATCAGGAACTCACTGCAATGCATCAGGAAGTAATCGAAAACTTAGAAAGTATTCATGGTGCGCTGTTACGAATGAACCGTTCGATACAAGCAGAAGGCACTTTCGGAATCATGAAAAATGACCGTTGGTACAAGAGAATTGTCCGAAGAGGTATTAATTCGGTTAAACTAGAAGTTTTACTTGTGGCAATAGGACATAATCTATACAAATATCAGAACAAAAAGATGAGAAATAGAACTGCCGCATAGATTCAAAAAGAGAATCTCTATGGGGTAGGGGAAGTACGCCTTTTCAGCGTAGGATTCCAGCAATTTATGCACAATAAAAGCAAAAAGAGGGATGCGAAAAACTCAATCGAGTTTTTTCACATCCTCTTTTAATTTTTTAGGAAGCAGAACTTAATCTTGCTATTTCTTTATTTACTTTATTTCGTAATGCAATCAAATACATATCTGATTTTGGATATCGCTTAAATGTAAGTGGTTCATCCAAATCTTCTTCGATTAATTCCATTACATATTCTTTACTTGTCAGGCTTTCTAACAATTCCAATGCTCGCAAATCTGTTAATGCTTCGTAATGAACCATCATGCGAATGGATTCTTCCGGATGCCCGTCTGCTCCCGGATATACAAGGAATGGATCACCTGCCGGGAATCCATTAGATGCATCTGTCACCTGATATGGATTAATGTGTTCATAAGAATGCTGACTATTGTAGAAATTATACCCCCAATGTAAAATGCCAATAATGTCATATTTATACAGCTGAATTCCATAAATGCGGTTTCTGGCAGATGGCATTGACATAAACCGGTTACTTACTTCGTAAAACTGTCCTGTACAATAATATGTCCACATGTCTGTAAGACCATGTTCTAAAAATTCTTCAATCTCGTTATTTCCCGGAATTGGTTTGCTGATCAAACCGTGCTTATAAAATTCATAGCTGGAAAGTGCATCAAATGTATGGAATCCATCTAACATATTGCCAAGAGATTCTTTTGCAGCTTTAAAAGTCTCCAAGTGTTCTTCTCTTGGTTCATCTGAAATATGGAAGTATGTCACTTCTGCAATTCCCCACTCTTTTAACTTCTCAACCAGTCTCGGAAGAAATGCCTGTAAAAATCTTGTATATTCCCCAACTGCCGGTGTATGCCATCCAAAAATCCGCTCTTCTTTTCCATCTACGAGAGCCATAACTTTTGGCGCATACTTTGCTCCCCATTGTGAGAATAGATGAGACATTTCATAGTATTCGATCCCACACTTTTTACAAAGGTCTACCCAGCGTTTCATTTTATCAAACCCAAAATGATATTCGCCATTCTTCACTTCCACCTCGATGAGCTGAGTCGTTGTACGATCATTGCCCACTTCCATATCTAACGGATAGGTAAACAATGGAACCATCATCATATTACAGCCTCGATCTACATACTCGTGGAAGTAATTTTCCAGTATCTCCCAATGCTTTTCTGAAAAAACATCCACATGATAATAGTCTGCAAGGCAATCTGCGTGGAACCATTCCGTATGCATAATTTTCTGTTTTGGAAGATGAACGCCGATCACTGTAATTTTTCTTTTTGCAGAACATATTACAGCATCATCTTTCACAAGCTGAATTTCAATCTCATAGTCTCCTGCCGGAATTTCATCCGTCAGTTTCACATCGATCCACAAACTACTCCACTGATGAGAGCGGATAATTACTTTTCCATCTTTGATGTCCTTCAACAAATCGGGATAGAGTCCTGATGTCGTTTTTAAATAATTGTCATCTACAATTCCATTTGTAGCACGTCCCACTGGAACCTGTTCTACCGTCCGAACACGTACATACTCAGCGATTGGTGAAACGACTTTTACATCTACGCGTTCTCTCAGAAAATGATTTCCGGTATATGCAACCTGATAGGATACGGTCTCGTCCCAAAGTCCACTTAATTTTACACATTCTGGCCGATATACCGGTTCTTCATCCGGAAATACCTTCACCAAGGAGCTTAACACTTTCATCTGATACTTTACTTCTCTTTTTTCTCTCATTGTTTTATTTTCTCCTTTTTTTCTTCTCATCCTATTAAAAGTATAGCATTATTTTTTTAAGAAGTATAATTGATACGTTCTATATAAGTGTAGTTATTATAGTCTTTTTCTATATATTTAACTATTTTATATAAAAATGAAACTTCACTTCCCTATGATCTAAATCTAGGATCTGCTGATGCTTGCTAAAGTCATTTCTTTTTCTTATATTACTTCCCATATTTTTGTCAGGTTCCCCAATTCGTTTGCCTTCTAAAATATAATAAAAAAGAGCAAAAATGATGTCTATTTTCTTCATCATTTTCACTCTTTCTCTAATATTCCCTGCGGGAATCAAACCCACAACTAGTGCTTAGGAGTGACAGTCACCCTTGTTTTTTTGATACACGCTTTTGTCAGCTTGTGGTTCGAAATCCTCTGCATTTCCTAGCTTTATTAGCTATGGGAATGCTATCGTTGTTAGCCTAAAATCGACCTCTGCCACCTTAAGTTGAGGATGATTTATTAGAAAAAAATTAGATTTTTCTAATCGAGGTGATAGTACTGAATTGCAGCTTTTTGCAACGTCTTGTAGCCAACAACTATATTCAGGCTATCAATTCCACATTTTCGCTGCGGAATTGATAATATATTCAATTGTAAATTTCAGTAACACGAGAATCTCGTATTGGTATCATTATACACCATTTCTCATGCTTTGTGGAAAAAACTTTCAGCCACCGGCAAGCATGATTCCTAGTTTGTTACAGTAGACGTTGACACATCTTCAAAAAGAGTGTTGCGTAGTCTAAATGACTCATTTTTAATCCAGAATGAAAGTGTAAAAAAATTAAAATTCCAAACTATCTGCATTCAAAAGGAAATACTTCATACCCATAATAACAAAACCCTCATCATTTCTCCAAGGTTTCTTGCTACCATTCACAATGACAATCTTCTTGAAAGAATCTGGGATATTACGCAGAGAATTGAACTCCTGAGTCTGCTTTTCTTCTGAAGTCATGTCATAAGCAACCTGGATGTAATATCTCTGGTTGCCTTGGTTTACCACAAAGTCAACCTCCAGCTGCTTGCGGACACGCTTACCTTCTTTATTCTTATCAAAGATCTCCACAACACCCACATCAACATTGTAGCCACGGATCAGCAGCTCGTTATAAACAATGTTCTCCATAATATGAGTAGGCTCCTGCTGTCTGAAATTTAGACGGGCATTTCTCAGTCCCAGATCAGTAAAGTAGTATTTCAGATTCGCACCAATATACTTTCTTCCCTTAATATCGTAACGACTTGCCTTGGAAATCAAAAAGGCATCCGCTAAATGGTCAATATGGTTGGAGATAGTTTTATTGGCATAAGTCATCTGGCGCTCACTGGCGAAGGTGTTGGCAATCTTCGATGGATTGGTCGGTGCGCCGATTGCAGATGCAAGTATATCAACCAGAATGCCAATCTCATCTATGCTCTGAATCTTGTTTCTTTCAATTACATCTTTCAGATAGACATTGGCAAAGATGTTCTTCAGATAATCTGCTTTCTGTCGCTCGCTCTGGAAGCCTACAACCTGCGGCAATCCTCCATAGATCATGTAGTCATCCCAAGCATCGTCGTAATCACCGTCATAGACAGAATAAAACTCTGCAAAGGAGAGGGGATAGATTCTGATCTCATCACCTCTGCCACGGAACTCGGTCACAATGTCGCTGGACAGGAACTTAGAGTTACTTCCGGTAACATACACATCAATATTGCTCATGCGAAGCAGGCTATTCAGCACTTCCTCAAATCTTGGCATGAACTGTACTTCATCCAGAAGGAGATAATACTTCCCATCGTCTTTCATAGTATCTTTGATGTACTTGAAGCACACCTTGGGATCTCTTAATTCCTCATTTTCGATACCATCCAATGCAATCTCAATAATATGGTCAGTATCAATTCCGTTCTCCAGTAAATATCTCTTGAAGATAGTAAACAGCAAGAAGGATTTACCACATCTACGAATGCCGGTAATCACCTTTATCATTCCATTATCTTTTCGCTCAATCAGCTGCTGTAGATAAGCGTCTCTTTTAATTTCCATTATTACGCTCCCCATTTCTGTGTATTTGCACATTTTTTAGTAATGATATTCTATCACAAAGCAAGTTGAATTTCAATAACCATTACTATTTTATGTACATCTGCACACTTTTATGTACTGAATTTAGATGTTTTTATATTTTTCGATTGAAGTGTCCAAAATTGATACTCTAAATGAATGTATAATCTGATGACCACTCTGCAAATGTAGTATTAAACAATTCTCGCTGAAATGTCTGATCTCCTCTATAAACTTGATTTCTGAAATATCGAAAAGAAGATTTGGAACGGATTCTTTCTGACGAAGGGATTCTCCTAAGACTAAACAGAAGGATCCAATCAGAAAGATCTTTTGGTGAACTGAAACAGGATATGCAGTTTCGTAGATATTTAAGTCGTGGTACATCAAATGTTCTTGCGGAAAGTGTATTGCTTGCAATGGCAAAAAACGTGAACAAACTTCATAACAAAATCCAAAACGAGAAAACAGGAAGACATTTATTTCCGTTGAAGAGTGCGTAAATTTTAAAACTCTAAATATTTTTATAAAACTGTTTTAGAGCTGTATTAAAGTACGGCTTTTTTGTATTCTCTAATCTTTTTCACTAGAAAAAAGATAGATATATAGCCCAAAACATCAAAAGGGAAGCTGCCGCTTCACGATTTGTTAAGAGTATGATGATCTGTATTTAGACGAAGATGAGGAATATGTGTATGATGAAGAGTAAAACAAAACATAGACATAATATCTATTGGTTGTAAAAAGGAGCAAAGCAATTATCATAGTCAATAAAATGTCCCTTTTTTGTCTCATTCTACTTGATACGCTCTTAACGTAAGAAATAGAGCAAATCCTTACTTGAATTAGTTAAGAAGAAAATTGCCATATCAGCGGCTGCGGGAGCTTTGGCTAAATATAAAGATACTCAATTACAAGTAATAAACCGTGTACAGGATAGTTACATTTACTTTTTGAGTAATATGCGACAGTTTTATATCAAAGGAAGTTGGAACAGGAAAACATGGATTGCAATGAAATTGGCTTTGCAAGAAGCTACCGATACTAAAAAAAGGTTCTTCTCTTCCGGCATCTGTTGCAGCAATAATCTCTGTTACATCACTTCTTCTCTCAACGTTCCTGCCCTCAATCTTTCTGTTTGGTTCTTTCACGCTGCTTATTTTTTTCTCTAGCCTGACTCTGGTATTTCAGTAATCGTTTACGAATGGATGGCTTATTCATTTTCGTCAGCTCCTTGGCAGAAAATTCCTTAAAGGCCGCTGTCATAACATCCATATCCTTTGCTTTGAAAAACACCAGATATCTAGGCGGATCGACAGATTTGTCCTTCTTAAGAGCGAAATCAATTTTATATTTGTTGGCAACACGCTCGAAGGATTTGATATTCCGATTGGTAATTTCAATGTTGGTCAGACCTTGCCTCTGATTCATCAGTTTCCCAACCGTCTGTTTTCCACGAGGAACACTTTTTTCTGCTTTTTTGCTACTTTCTTTACTTTGTGCTTTTCCTGATTCTGAAGATACTTTCGCATAGCTTCTTTTAACACAGAGCTTGTTACTCGAACCGGTACAGTAGAATACATTGACCCACTGCACCGGTATATTCGCATTGATGATACCGAGATTATACTGATATCCATTACAAAAATTGAAGCTTTATGATGAGCCTTTCTGTAATAAGAAACTCACACCAAAACTGGAATTCTTATGCGTTTTGATTAATTTAAAAGGTAAGAATTATACGTCACTTTAATTTTTATTTAGCCCAACACTGTACTGCAGCAACTAAAAATTCTGCACAGCCATTCACATTTCGATTATAATATTGCAAAAATCGATCATCTGCCAAATACATCTGCACTAATCCATTATGCGCCTGCGCTGTATATTCCTTCCAGGTAAAACCTAACCACTCCTTATGAAGCATCACGATTCTTTTACCTGTTTCGCTATCAGGTTTTGCTCCTTCTTTTACCGCTTCTTCTAACTGGCGAAGTACTTCCTTTTCAAGATTTTGAAAACGTTCATAATCCTGCTCCGTCATATTAAAAATTTTTTTGTGAGATGCATCCACAGATTCATCTCCATATTTTTCTCGTGCTTCTTTTCCATATTTCTGTTCATGTTTTTCTACCAAACTCTCCTTAAATGCTTCAAATTTCATCTGATCGCTCATATGATATGCTCCTTTCCAATCATCCAATGTAAGTTCTACTGTTCTGATCAGAGCAAGAATCCGTTCTTTCTTCTTTAAAAGAACTGACAGATGTTCTTTCAAAGCTTCTTCCACATCAAAATCGGGCTGATGAATGATTTGCTGTATCACATCTAATTTCACATCATGTTCTCTATAAAACATAATCTGCTGAAGTAGATCAACTTCTTGTTTTCCATAAAAACGCATGCCATTCTCATTTACCTTGCAAGGCTTTAACAAATCAATTTCATCGTAATACCGTAATGTTCTTGTACTGATTCCTGCCAAATCAGCCAGTTCTCTGATGCTGTATTCCATCTTCCCACTCCTTTCATTACACTCAGCATAACAGTTAACGCAACGTCAATGTCAAGGGCTTTTTTCATCATATATTTATTATAAATTTTCATCGCAAGTTAATTTTTAATCGGGTAGGAGGTAAATAATTATTTTATTTACCGTCCTCCCACACCACCGTACATACGGTTCCGTATACGGCGGT